>JAUSPK010000178.1 GCA_030655735.1 Syntrophales bacterium
ACGATAAGCATCAAGATAAAGGACTCGGATTTCAGACAGGTGACCCGGAGCGTTACAATCAGAGAGGCGACGCAGTCATCCGATGATATTATCAGGGAGGCCTCCCGGCTCCTTGAACAGTACCGGATCTCCAAGAAGATACGGCTGGTCGGCGTCGGCGCATCTCATCTTGTCTCATCTGCGGAACCGCTGCAGATGGATATCTTTGAGCAGAGTGACACACGAAGTGCTCACCGGCGAGAGCTGGACGAGGCGATCGACACGATCACCGACCGGTTCGGAACGGGTGCCATCGGACGGGCGAGCCTGAAAGAGCGGAAGTGAGCATACCGTTCATTATCTCCGAGCGGGGTGCTCAGATGGCCCTTTTCAGGTCGAGGCGGCGGACAAACTCGCCGATAACGGTTTCGTAGAGCCGAACGCCAAGGGCCTTGTCCTCCACCCCTGCATCGATATTGGGGTTGTCATTGATCTCCATGATAAAGACACCCCGTTTCGTCTGCTTTACATCGACGCCGTAGAGACCGCCGCCAATGAGGTTTGCCGCCTTGAGGGCGACCGTCACGACCGCTTCGGGCGCTTCTTCCACGAGCCAGGTTGTAGCGTCTCCCTCGGTAAATCGTCCCGACGGGCTGTGTTTGACGATCTGCCAGTGGCGTTTTGACATGAAATACTGGCAGGCGAAGATCGGGGTGCGGTTCAGTATCCCGATACGCCAGTCAAACTCCGTGTAGAGAAATTCCTGCGCCAGGATCAGATCGGATTCCTTGAAGAGCCGGGAGGCGGTTACCTCCAACTCCGCTAAGGTGTTGACCTTGTGGACGCCCCGGGAGAAGGAGCCGTCGGGGATCTTCAGGACCAGAGGATACGAGATTTCCGCGGGCAGCCCACCCATGCGCCCGCCCCTCAGCTTCTGGAGAATGGCGGTTTTCGGGGTCGGTATCCTGTTTGCTGCGAGTAGCTCCGTGAGGTACACCTTATTGGTGCACTTGACGATGGAATCGGGATCGTCGATGACCACCAGACCTTCGGATTCGGCCTTTTGGGCAAAACGGTAGGTATAGTGATCGATATTGGTCGTTTCGCGGATAAAGAGGGCGTCGTATTCGGCAATGCGTGAGAAATCCTTTTTCCCGATCATCTCGACATTGACGCCCAGTTTTTTCCCCGCCAGAACGAATTTTCGGATCGCTCGTTCGTTCGAAGGGGGGAGCTTATTGGCTGGGTCGAAGAGAACGGCCAGATCATAGCGGGGAGGTTTCTCCGCGCGGGGGGTGGTCCAACGCTTCGTCGTGTAGGCGCCGAAAGCGTCCAGGAAGAAGGCCTCCCCCTCCTCCGACAGGTTGCCCAGGTATGCCGGTTTGATTGCCGATATGTTCCACTTTACATTCAGGCGGAATTCGACCCTGAGGAGGGGGCAGCGGAAGAGATCGAAGATCTGGTGGGCAAGCTCCTGGAGTTCGGGGTACCGGCAGAGACCGAAGAATATATCGATCTCGAAATCGCCGTTGACCTTATCGTCCCTGTGTTTTTTCAGGCTCCTCTGCACCAGGGGGTCGAGATCTTCCGTGTTAAGACTGTATATCGCGCGGCTGCTGAGGTCGGTTATCGTCCGTACCGAAGGGATGATCTTGTGGCGCCTCGCCTGAGCCAGGAGCGAACAGTAGTAGCCCATGCTGAGATACCGGTAGCTGCGGCAGAGGTTGATGACCCTGATGTCCCTCAGCCGGTGGTATTCCGGGCGGCCCAGGTAGTCCCTGGCCGAAACCACGGTTGCCTCGGGGTAGTGGTGCTTCCAGTCCCCCTTCTTTTCTACCAGAACGATATGTGTTGACATAGGCTTCTTCTCCTGTTCGTTCGTGCGGCATTATTCCGGAGATCGCTTTTACCCGTTTCTTTTCTTCAGTATCAGGATAGCCTTGAGGCCGGCCTTGCCGTAACGCGCCATGCGCTCGAAATCTTTCTTCAGGATCGGCATGTTGATGCAGTCGGTTACCGTTTTCCCCAGTTCCGTGTCGACATAGGAGTCATGGACATAGATATATTTTTCGTCAAAACCCGTTACAACGACCCAGTGGGGTGATTTTTCGTGATAAATCCGGTAAGAGCTGATCAGCACCAGCGGTATGCCCCCCTTCTCGAATTTCTGCTGCATCTTACCGATGGTCAGACTGCCGTAATGGAGCCTGATCGGGAGCCGTTTGATCTCCCGGAGGAAGTCTTCCTGTACGATCCTGATAACCTCCTTCTTGTCCGGGCTGCGGACCGAATCGACGAAGAGGGCGGTGTTGTCATTGACGTACCCCTCCACGTCAAAGCCCCGTTGGTAGGCCGAGAGGATCATACCGAAGGGCCCGCATCCTCCGTGCCCTGAGGTCATAAAGATGGAGGTCGATTCCCTCCAGAGCCTGAGTTCCATGGTCCGGTCCAACTGGATCGAGGAATCGAGGGCCTTCATCGCCATCATCAGGGAGGAAGGCCCGCAGGTGAAAGCGAGCGTCTGCTCGTAAAAGGGGACCCTGACCATCTCGGGCCCGAGATGGGGGGCCAGTGATTTTTCGAGGCGGATCGCCTCCATGTGGTCCTCATAGTAGTCTTCAACTATATCGAAATGGCGGTATCCCTCTTGTTCGTACAGGGCAAGGGCGTTAGCATTATCTCTGCGCACCTCGACCCGCAGGGCCACGCAGTCGCTATCCAGGGAGGCCTTTTCCGCCCGCTGCAGGAGCGCCCTTCCAATGGACCTCCCCTGGAAGTCGGGATCGACGGCGATCGAGTAGAGCCGTGCCAGCGACGTTCCCGTGTGATAGAGCACCGTCGCATAGCCCCAGACAGTCCCCTCCTCTTCGTCGATGAATGTTTCAGCGTTTGCCTTTGTAAGAAGATAGCGGAAGGTTCGTCGTGAAAACCGGTCAAGGATGAAACAGCGGTTTTCGATATCTACCAGTTTGTCGAGATCGTCCTCTGTCGCCTGTCGAATCATGGTAATCGTCCGGTTTGAGATACTATCCGGTGTCCTTCCGGAAGATGTGCCGCCATTTCAGTCTCGCACCCGCATGTTACCACAAAATCACGGACCATACCCATAAAAAAAACAGCCCCTTGGACAGGAACGTAAAGAGGCGGGCATAGAAGGATATACGTCAAGCTTTTTCAATCGCAGATCGTTTTTCGAGAAGCTGTTACGGGCCTGGATTGATTCATTGGTATAACGGGTGTTCATTCGGATTTAAGGTGGCCGTTGTTTCTTTCAGTCAACCATGCAAGTTTTTCTGAAATGAATGTTCCGGTATGATATATTTCCCCTATTCAGGGGCACACATCAGAGAAGGACCATCAGAGATTCGGGGGGTTCCCATGAATCGCAGAGACTTTCTCAAGAAGACATGTATTGCCGGGATCGGTATATCAATCCCCGGCACCTTTAGTTCCCTCGTCGGCAGTCTGTATGCCTCCCAGTACGCCGATATCGGCGTCGCCCGAGGGACGCCTCCCGAAGCAATAACAAAGGCCGCCATCGATGCAATCGGCGGGATACACCGATTCATATCGAGGGGGGATATCGTCGTTGTCAAGCCTAACATAGGGTGGGATCGAACACCTGAAATGGCCGCGGACACGAATCCCGAGGTTGTGGCCGCCCTGGTGAAACTCTGCTACGACGCGGGCGCCAAAAAGGTTAAGGTCTTTGACAATCCGTGCGTCGATCCCCGGAGAAGTTACAAGCAGAGTGGTATCGCGGACGCCGCGTCGGCGGCCGGGGCCGAGGTCAGCTTCATGGACGAGAGGAAATTCAAGGATGTTAGGATAGATGGCCGTGCCCTGAAAAAATGGCCCCTCTATACCGATATCCTTGAAGCGGACAAGGTCATTAACGTCCCTATCGCAAAGGTTCACGGCCTGTCTACCCTTACCCTCGGGATGAAAAACTGGATGGGCATCATGGGCGGATGGCGGGGGAGGATTCACCAGAACCTGCATCAGAGCCTCGTCGATATCTCACAGGTCATAAGGCCCACGCTCATTGTGCTGGATGCCGTCCGGATACTTACGGGCCACGGGCCGCAGGGGGGAAACCTCTCTGACGTCAAGACACTGAATACGGTAATAGCGGGCACTGATCAGGTGGCCGTCGATGCCTATGGAGCGGAAACGCTCTTCTATATAAAGGGAAGCAGGCTGGGCTTTGTTCGCATCGGCCATGAAACCGGTCTCGGTACGATGGACCTGTCACAGTTGATCATCAAAAAAGTTGATGTTTAAGCGTGGGTCTATGAAGAAACATACCATTCGCACCCTTCGACGACTTTCCCAGGGGATATTCCTGCTCCTCTTCCTTTTTCTCTTCATCCAGACGGAATCGAATGGCCTGGACGAGCTGGGATGTCCGGTCAGGATCTTTCTCGATTTTGATCCCCTCATTGCCATCTCAACGCTCCTTTCCGCCCACGCGATCGTGGCGGGGTTTTTCTTTTCCCTGATCATAATCGTCCTGACCGCGCTTCTGGGGAGGGTCTTCTGCGGATGGGTCTGCCCCCTCGGAACACTCCACAATGCGGTCGGTTATTTTAACAAGAGGCGGCCCACGCCGATTCACCGCAGCTGGCATACCCTGAAGTACTATATCCTCTTCTTTGTCCTCGCATCGTCCCTCTTCACGGCCCAGGTGGCCGGCATCATCGACCCCATCAGCCTCCTGATCAGGTCTCTTTCTCTCAGTGTCTACCCCCTGGTGAATTACCTGACCAGGGCCTTTTTCGATACCATCTACGCATTGCAGATACCGGTGATCACTGACGGCTCCGAATGGGTCTACAGCCTCCTGAAAAGCACCGTTCTCTCGTTCGGGCAACCGTACTTTCTCCAGGGGATTTTTATCGGTACCCTGTTTTTCCTCATACTGGCGCTGAATCTGTACGAGAGGAGATTCTGGTGCAGGTACCTGTGCCCCCTCGGAGCGCTCCTCGGCATCCTTTCCCGCTTTCCCCTCCTGAAGAGATCGGTAAGCGAGGGGTGCACCTCATGCGGTATCTGCGAGAAGGTCTGCCCGAACAGTGCCATTACGGACGGAGATGGTACCTGGAGAGGGCCGGAATGCCTCTACTGCATGGACTGTGACGATCTGTGCCCCGAAGGAGCGATCAGCTTCGGATGGAAGGGGAGGGGGGAAGGGGTCCCCATAGATCTGGCTCGTCGGAATGTCTTTGTGTCTCTCATATCGGGTGTCGCTGCCGTTCCGTTATTGCGTATCGTCCCCCAGTCGCGGGGAGGCTGGTTTCATCCCGCCCTGATCAGGCCCCCGGGTGCCCTGGACGAGGGAGAATTTCTCAAACGGTGTGTCCGCTGCGGAGAGTGCATGAAGGTATGCATTACGAACGGTCTCCAGCCGACCCTTTTCGAGGCCGGGCTTGAAGGGCTGTGGACCCCCCGGCTTGTTCCGAAGATCGGCTACTGCGAGTTTCGCTGCACCCTGTGCGGCCAGGTATGCCCCACGGGGGCGATAGAAGAGCTGACGGTCCGGGAGAAGGAAGAAACGAGGATCGGCATGGCGGTAATCGACACGAGCCGGTGCCTTCCCTACGCCTACGACATACCCTGCATCGTGTGCGAAGAGGTGTGCCCCACGCCGGAGAAGGCAATATGGCTGGAGATGGTGAAGGTGCAGCCGCGCGAGGGGAACGAAACAATCCTGAAACTGCCGAGGGTGGATATTGAACGGTGCGTCGGCTGCGGCATCTGCGAGGCCCACTGTCCCGTCCAGGCACGGCCCGCGATCTATGTGATCAGTACGAATGAATCGAGATCGGACGCCAACCAGCTTTTACTCAACCCGTAACCCTGCATAAGATTCTCCCGGTCAGGAAAAGGGGGATCAGTTTTCCCTGTCAAGGTCCCGCAGCCGTGGATCGTTTTTTGACAGGATGTTGCAGGACTGCATGAAATCATCAAATACGATAAAGGCCTTCCCGGACTTAAGCTGCTTTTTGACCCTGTCAACCTTCTGTTCAAAGGGGACTTCAACTTCCCCGTAATCAGTCCCCTCGCGTAAGATAAACTCTTTGATGACCGCCTCGAGGATCTCGGGAGACAACTGGTCGTACGGGACTCTCACGACCCGTTTATCGTATTGCGGTTGATCCATCTTGATTACCCTTCAGCAGGCACCGGGTTTGAGACAGGCCTTGAAACAGCCTCCGAAACGGTAAATTTTTCCATTACCCATCCGAATTCCCCGGAAGGGAGTTCGACGAAGAACCATGCCGGCGCGCTTCCGTGGATCTCCATAGTCGTTCCAGCGGGAACCTGGGAGGTTATCGGATGATCCATGCCGGGACCTGACCGGACATTCAACATCTGGGCCGTTGCCTTCACCTGCTCAACTGCCGGGGAAGCGGTCTGATATCTCGTAGTGGAAACCGTTGAGGACGCCTCGTACGGGGGGTCTACCACGATATACCCCCTGGGGGTCCTGTTGTAGTAGACATTGCCGTAGTAGTAATAATCGATTCCCCCGGTCCGGAACGTTATATGCCCGGGGGGCAGCCCTACCACAATGGCCCCGGTAGGAGGCGGCGTAACGATGTATCTGTCCGGAAGCTGCCGGTAGTAGATCCCCCTGTGGTAATAATATTCCATGCCCGCGACGGCCAGCAGCGCGAAGCCCAGGGGCAGAAGAGGCCTGACGTGTGAGCGGTAGTGCCGTACCGGTGGATGCCCGCGATAGGCATAGGCACGTGTGTCCGGTATGAGAGCGGTACAGATAAAAAGGGCCGCAATCCCTACGGCAAAGAACCTGTAACCAATTCGTTGTCTTTTTTCCATTGTTCCATATCCCCCTTCCTGGTTAATACTTATACAGTCGTTTGACTGCCGGGAAAAGTTACATGCATGCTACGATACATTCCTATCGAAGGGCAAGCCGGAAAACCCGGGAGCGGATTGTCTATCCCGGTATGCGGAGAGTGTCTGAACTCAGTTCGAAAGTCTCGCCGTAATATTCCTTGACAAGGTTTCATAATGGAGTTAGTGGTTTAAAGTGTTTTGGTCTTGATGCATTATATCTGCTTGGGAACAGCTGTAACCTGAGGGGGATTATGGTCTGATCATCTAAAGCTCTGTTTCTCAAAATGAGAGATAGGGCTTTTGTTTTTTGTAGGGATTTCTACTCCCAATCTTGAGTATTTGGTTTTTTATCAGGAAGGTATTGGATGCGGTGAGGGGGATTTGGAATGGATGAACAAATTCAAGGCATAAAAAGCTTTTTATTAGCGGAGTATTCTAATATTTCTAATGCTCATTTCAAGTCAATAGAATCAATATCATCTTTCTTCCGATACTATTTGCTTATAATGACGGTACCAATATCGGTACCCATCATCATTTATAAATTGCTTGGTAACGCTTATCCTCTGGAATCTTTTTTGAGCGAACATCAGAATATAGTAATTTTTATATCTACATGTATCGCTTTCATTGGTTTCGGGATGCTTTCATATATAATTAATCTAAGGATGGATACAATTCTTTATGCTAGAGCAGTAAACAGTATAAGAAAATATTTTTATGATGCTGAAAATGACATTGACCTGAGTATAAAATTGAGAATGCGAACTTTACCCCAGAGCCCATTGTTGCCACGTTATTTTGAAGGGCCTTACTTCTTGCCTGTAATTTGGGTATTTTATGTTGTTAATACGATGTATGCAATCCCAGTAATGAAGCAGATCTCAACTCTTCAGCAGTACTTACCATACCCTGATTGGTCTATTTTTATATGTGGAT
>JAUSPK010000192.1 GCA_030655735.1 Syntrophales bacterium
ATCCAAGCAGCCAAAGCCAAGGCCAGGGGATACCGTACAATGAAAAACCTGATCACGATTATTTACCTCATCGGCGGTAAACTCGAATTCAGGCTACCCACATGAAACAGCGAGGAACCGTTCTTTATGATGGTCACCCGCATATCGGGGTTGTGGACGGATTTGATCCGGTGCCCGATCCCCTGGATGTTGGTTCCCTTTCGTTTCATCGAATCGACAAACTCAAGTGGGGAGAGGCCCCTGTCGAGGGCGTCGGAGAACTGCAGGGCGGCCCCGTCCAACGCACCCCCGAACCGCGGTCCGATACAGAGCAGTCCCGATACCAGAGAGGATATCAGATCCTTCCCCGCCCTGCTGGCAACGATGGTGTTGTGGGCTCCCGAGACCGCCGGCCCGTGATCCGCCACGACCATGATGACCATCTCAATGAACTTCGTCGCGTACCGGGGAAGCAGCTTCTTGAACCACAGGACGCTGAGGACCCCGCCGATACCGATATCCTTCTTGAAGACCTGCGAGATGGGCAGGTCCCCGTACAGCAGTTCCTCCCCCCGGTCGTCCGATATGGTCGAGATAAAGTTCGCCGGCCTGCGGACCGCACCGGTCTTCAGCGCCATGGCGAAGTCGGCGGGAACTTGTGGAACCGCCACCTCCGGCGCTGGCTGTATCTTCCCCCTCTTGACCAGTTTTTCATAGGCCTCGTGGATTTTTTCGGCATAATCATCGAACGAGTCGGGAACGATGGCACCGGCGGCTCTCAGTGCGGCGTTCTTGGCATCCGCCCCTTCGATATCGGTCCCTGCCTTGGCCCCGGCGTGTCCGAACTGGATATCCGTCTTAAAGGCCTTCGCGCACGTCCCCGTCACCCACATAACCAGGGGCTTTTTGATCTCCTTTCTCTTGAGTGCATCGACGATCTCATACTCATCCATCCCCCCCACCTCTCCGAGACAGACAAGCATCTTGACGGCGGGGTTTTTCTCATAGCACAGCAGGTGTTCCAACAGGGTACTTCCGGGGTACCTGTCGCCGCCGATGGCGATCCCCTCGTAGAGGCCGTCGGTATTTCTGGCGATGATATTATACGCCTCGTTGGAAAGACCACCGGACTTGGACACAAAACCGACGGAGCCCGGCCGGTGGAGCTTCGACTCTATGATATTTTCCAGAGTGCCCCCGGTGTTGCCGATCTTGAAGGCACCGGCCTGTATACCCCCCACCGTGGCGGGTCCGATAATCACCTTCCCCAGTTTTTTGGCCTTCGCGGTCAACTCCTTCGTCCGCCGCTCGGGAATTCCCTCGGCAATCAGGACGATCGTCCTGATCTGTTTCAGTTCGAATGCCTCCTCCGCGGACTGGGCGGCGGAACGGAAGGATGCGAAACTGATCAGGACATCCGCCTTCTTGTGCCTGCGGGCGGCCGCAGCCAGGGAGGTATAGACGGGAATCAGAATCTCTCCGGGACCGAAAAAGAACTTCTGCAGGGATTCGCTCCCCGTCGTATTGACGATGGCCGCCACCGAGGGCGTCTCCCTCCCCACGGCGTAATCAAAGTCCAACATCCTCTGTATGGCATTGACCTGCATGTTATAAATGAACGCCTGGGTTTCCCTGTTGAAGAGTTCGCATGTTCTCGTCTCTGATTTCTTCCGTGCCATTTATATGCCCCCCTTCAGCGCCATCGATATGATCCTGGTCATATGCGTCTCCGGTCCATACACATGGATGGGGATATCCAGTTCCTCTCCCAGTGCCCTCACGTTGTCCAGCCCTTCCTTGTAGTTGGGGCCGCCGCGTCTGACGAAGATCTTCACCTTCCCCTCCCTGATCTTCCCGTGATATTCCCTGAGGGCCCGGATAATGCCTCGAAACGTGGTAGCGACATCGGTAAAATTGGCGATTCCCCCTCCGATGAGGAAAAATTTTCCCCGGGGATCCTTTTTCCGTGTCATCAGGTCAAGAATCGTCTTCGCATAGAGATAGGTAACCTCCTCATTGGGGTCTCCGGAGTACTCGCCGTAGTTGGCCATCTCATCCATGAAGCCCAGATCGGTTATGGTGTCCGCATAGATCACGGAAGCGCCCCCTCCGGCGGTCATGGTCCAGACACGCCCCTCGGGATGGAGGACGGTCAATTTGAGCGAAGATCCCGTCTTGGAATCCAGATCTTCTATGTACGCCTCCTCCTTTGTGAGCATTCGGCCGAATGGGGTGGGAAACTGTATCTTTCCCCACTTCTTCCCGCTGACAAAGGCGGCCGTATCGTCCAGTTTCGCCGCCAGGTCCAGGGGGATGACACTCATTCCGTCAACGATAAAGGGGTTTATCTCAAGATAGGTATAGTTCAGGTCCGCATAGAATTTAAAGAGCCCCTCGATAAAACCGGCGATCAGAGCCTTCTGTCCCTTTGGAACCCTCCCGAGGAGCCTTTTTTCGATCTGTCGCTCTGTCGGCATCTCCCCGATGGGTACCGACAGTTTCACGGCCGTGGCATCGACATCCCCGATATTGATCCCTCCATTGTGATGAAAGAGGATGTCATCCCCCTCCCGCTGAGAGATGATGGCCACGTAGTATTCGTCTTTCTCATCGTGCGGGACAAAGGACTCCACGATAAAGCGGTCCAGTATCCCGGTGACCCCAGCCACCGTAATCTCCGTGTTCATCCTCTCCCCGATCCACTGCTGGGCGTCCTTCC
>JAUSPK010000205.1 GCA_030655735.1 Syntrophales bacterium
CATCAAGGCGGACAGGGTTGCTGTCGGTGATTCCGCGGCGGGGATAGCAAAGATGGTAGCTGCCAAAGGTCCGTTCCTGCTGGAGGTCATGGTTGATCCCGATAACTATGTCTATCCGATCATTCCTCCGGGGAGGTCGAATATCGATATGATGGGGGGACGGCAGGGATAAAATCCCGGGGACAGGATTCCGGGCATGCGATTTCATTATATGAAAGGACGGGTATACGATGGGGATACAAGAACGGATACTTGAGATATTGGTCAACAACAAACCGGGCGTTCTCGCCCGGGTCGCCGGTGTGTTCGGGAGGCTCGGCTACAATATCGAGAGTCTCTGCGTGGCGGAGACGATCTCTCCCGAGATCTCACGAATAACGTCAATCACCAACGCGGATTCCGACTTTATCGATAAGGTAAAGAAGCAGCTGAGCAGGCTGGTGGATGTCATAGAGGTGACGGAGCTGGTTCCAGGACAGTCCGCCCAGCGGGAGATGATACTGATAGGGATCAAACTGGATCAGAAAAACAGACAGGAGGTGCTGCAGACCGTCGGCATGTTTGACTGTAAGATTATTTCCATGCGGGATAATTATTGCATTATCCAGGTCGCCGGGAGCCGGGAAGATGTGGGGACGGTTATCAGCTTCCTGAAGCCCCTCGGTGTCGATAAGGTCGCGCGAACGGGTGTCCTCGCCCTTCAACAGACAAAAGATTAAGCGATATACGAGAAATCAGGTGCGCGCTTTCAGGTTATAGGTTGCCTGTTTACGGTAAAGTGTGGTATCAGGGCAGATTCATAAATTCAGGATGCATACCATACTCAGGAGACCTATAATGGATTACAAGGACACACTGAATCTGCCGAAGACGGATTTTTCAATGAAGGCGAATCTGGCCCGCAAGGAGCCGGAGCAGCTTGAAAAATGGTACGAGATAGATATCTATGGAAAGATACGGGACGTAGCAAAGGGGCGCGAGAAATACATCCTTCATGATGGTCCCCCTTACGCAAACGGGGACATACATCTCGGGCCCGCACTCAACTATATCATCAAGGACATCGTCATAAAGGCGAAGAGCAAGACCGGCTTCGACTGTCCCTATGTCCCCGGATGGGATTGCCACGGTCTTCCCATTGAGCACCAGGTGGATCAGGAACTGGGCGAAAAACAGCATACCATGCCGCAGGCGGAGAAGAGAAGGCTCTGCCGCACCTATGCCGACAAATACCTCGACATCCAACGAAAACAGTTCAAACGGTTCGGCGTATTCGGCGAATGGGATCATCCATATGTGACGATGGATTATGATTATGAGGCCACCACGGTTGAGGAATTTGGGAAACTGCTTCTCAGTGGTGATGTCTACAAGGGGAAGAAACCGGTGTACTGGTGCGCCTCCTGTAAGACGGCCCTCGCCGAGGCGGAGGTGGAATATGCCGACCATATAACCCCCTCCATATATGTAAAGTTCCCGATGGTGTCTAGTCTGTCCGGCATGTTCCCCGAGCTTGCCGGTGAGAAGGTCAGTGTGGTTATCTGGACGACCACGCCGTGGACGATCCCCGCCAATCTTGCCATCGCTCTGCATGAGGACTTTAACTACGTAGCGGTCAAGGTAGAGGGAGAGGTCCTGATCTTCGCGGAGGAACTCCTGGACTACTGCCTGGATGCCTTCGGCCTCAGGGGGAAGGAATACGAGGTCCTGAAGACCTTCGAGGGCGCTGCCCTGGAGGGACTCAGGTGCCGGCACCCCTTTATCGAGCGTGACAGTGTCCTGATACTCGCGCCCTTCGTGACCCTGGACGCCGGGACGGGATGCGTGCATATCGCCCCCGGTCACGGTCAGGAGGACTATGAGATCGGTCTTGAGTACGGTCTGGATGTCTATGCGCCGGTGGATGACGACGGCAGATTTACCCCCGATGTAGACTTTTTCGCCGGCCAGTTTGTCTTTGACACGAATGAGGCGGTGACCGAGAAACTGCGGGAGGTGGGGGCTCTTATGGGCAGGATGGATATAGAGCACCAATACCCGCACTGCTGGAGGTGTAAGAATCCCATTATCTTCAGATCGACGGAGCAGTGGTTTGTCTCGATGGAGAAAAACGGTCTGCGCGCCAAGGCACTTGCGGCCATAGACAGCGTCAACTGGATCCCTTCGTGGGGCCGGGATCGCATATACGGCATGATAGAAAACCGACCCGACTGGTGCATATCCCGGCAACGCTCGTGGGGGGTTCCTATTACTGTATTCTACTGCAAGGGTTGCGGCGCCTACCTGGTCAATCAGGAAATTATCGATCACGTTGTCACTCTGGTACGGGAACATGGGGCCGATATCTGGTTCGAGAAGGATGCGAACGATCTTCTCCCCGAAGGGACGGTCTGTCCTGCATGCGGCGAGAGAGTCTTCACAAAAGAGACCGATATCCTTGATGTCTGGTTTGACTCCGGAGTGAGCCACGCCGCGGTTCTTGAGAAGAGAGACAACCTTGAATCGCCCTGTGACATGTATCTGGAGGGGAATGACCAGCACCGAGGATGGTTCCATTCCTCCCTCCTGGAATCGGTCGGAACCCGGGGACGGGCTCCTTACAAGAATGTACTGACCCACGGGATGGTGGTGGATGGAGAGGGGAAGAAGATGTCCAAATCATTGGGCAATTTCGTCGATCCCCAGAAGATGATCGATCAGTACGGGGCAGAGATACTGCGCCTGTGGGTTGCCGCCGAGGATTACACTGCCGATATCAGAATATCCGAGGAGATCCTTAAGCGCCTTGTCGAGGCGTATCGACGGATTCGCAATACGAGCAGATACATACTGGGCAACCTGTACGATTTTGACTGTAAGAAAGATATGGTTGCCGTAGAGGATATGGAGGAGTTGGACCGGTGGGCCCTCCACCGTCTCCAGGAGATCATCCGGAGGGTGAGGGGTGCGTACGATAATTATCAGTTTCATGCCGTGTATTACACGCTGTACAATTTCTGCAGTGTCGATCTGAGCGCCCTCTACCTGGATGTCCTGAAGGACCGTCTGTATACCTCGAAGGCCGGGTCACGGGAGAGACGGTCCGCCCAGAGCGCGATGTATACTATCCTTGACGCCATGACGAAGCTCCTTGCCCCGGTGCTTGTCTTTACCTCGGAGGAGATATGGGCAAGTATGCCCGATTATGAGGGCAAGGCCGAGAGCGTTCATATGACGCAGTTCCCGGATGTGGAACCCCGCTACTTGGATGAAAAACTTGGCAGTAAATGGGAGACGCTGATTGCGGTCAAGGGGGAGATCTCAAAGACCATTGAGACGGCACGGCGGAATAAGGTGGTTGGCCACTCCCTCGACAGCTGCGTGACCATTCAGGCCCCTGAAAAGCTGCAAGAATTGCTGGCGGAATATCGCGATACCCTGAGGGCCCTGCTTATCGTTTCGCAGGTGGATATTGTTTCAGAAGGCACGATTTCCGATCCTTACGAAAGCACGGAGTTCGAAGGCCTGAAGGTAGGCGTTTCGAAGGCGCGCGGGGTGAAGTGCGAGCGGTGCTGGAACTACAGTGAGACGGTAGGGGAGAGTGCCGACCATCCGACCATCTGTACTCGATGCGTGCAGAATCTATAGGAGGTCCCGGTGAGGAAGAACTATGGGATTTTTTTTATAACGCTTGTGCTGGTTGCCGGCCTGGACCAGCTCTCCAAGTGGTATATCACCTCGACGATGTCTCTTCATGCCTCGTATCCGGTCATCGACGGGTTTTTCAACATCACCTATATACGCAATCCGGGCGCGGCCTTCGGTTTCCTGGCGAATGCCGCCCCCCTCTTTCGATCAGGGTTTCTCATCGCCGTGTCGGCGGCGGCTATCGTGATGATCCTGTACTATCTTGCACAGAACAGGTCCGGAGGTGCGCTGCTTATCTATGCCCTTTCATTGATAACGGGTGGAGCCGCGGGAAACCTGATAGACCGAGTGCGGTTCGGAAACGTTGTCGATTTTCTTGACGTCTACATAGGTTCCTATCACTGGCCCGCCTTCAATGTGGCCGATTCGGCCATATCGATCGGTGCCGTACTGCTCGTCGTGGAGATGTTCAGAAGGAAGAAGGCGGGGATCACCGCGGCAGGAGAATAACCACCTTCAGATATTTTCTTCCCCACTGAAGGGCATCTTCCCGATCGGAAAAGAACACATCGATGTGATTTCCTTTTACAGCGGTTCCCACGTCATGGACCTCACCCCATCCATACCCCGGGACGTACATCTTGGTGCCGAATGGATACAGCCTGGTGTCCGCCGCGAGCGTTCCATGCTTTGCCTCTGTCCCGTCGGCCGTGATACCGACCAGCTTCCGCTTCCCCTTGAGGGGTCCATAGGCGTAAACCGGTGGTCCGATACACCAGTATTTTCTCTCCCACCCGCACGATTCGGCCCCGGCATCATACGCGGTGACAAGCATGGTACGAGTTGCCCTCTCGTAGTTTCTCTCCTTTGGGAAGAGACAGCAACCCTGGAGAGAAAGAAAGAGTATGACGGGGATGAGACACAAGCAGATTCTCGTCTGTATTCTGGCCATATCGGATGCCTCATCTATGTATATGTCGTGGATGTAGCCCCTTATCTACCATACTGAGCGGGTATCTTTCAAGGCAGGAGAGGTGTGGGGCCGATATTTACCCTGTTTCTAGGCCCGGCTATCCCATCAGACTCGGAAGGAAGAGGGCGATCTGGGGGAAGGGGATGAGGAGGAGCGTGCCTATGATCAGCGCCGCAAGAAAGGGGAGCACTCCCTTGAAAATAACATCCAGGGGGACATCTCTGGCCACACCGCTGACCACGTAGACGTTGATACCTACCGGGGGGGTAATCACGCCGATCTGAGTTACCAGGACGATAATGACGCCGAACCATATCGGGTCGTACCCCAGAAACAGGATCACGGGGTAGAAGATGGGGATGGTCAACATGATAAGGGCCAGGGAATCTATAATGCATCCCCCAACCAGATAGACCGCGATAATGATCAGCATAATCGCATAGCGGGGCAGCTGTATCTCCGATACCCCCTGTGCGATGTCGAAGGGAATTCTCGTGACCGCAAGAAAGTGTCCGAATATGGTGGCCCCGGCGACGATGACGAGGATCATGCAGGATATCCGCGTTGTCTCAAAAAGGGCCGTCAGGAACCCTTTCATGGTAAGGTTGCGACCGGCGAGCGCCAGGACAAGCGTCCCGAAGGCGCCGATTGCCCCGGCCTCCGTGGGCGTAAAAAACCCCAAGAAGAGGCCCCCCATTATCAGGATGAACAGGAGCAGGGTTTCAACAAGTCCTGAAAGCGATGCCACCTTCTCCCTGAGAGGAAATCTCGGACCTCTCGGTCCCAGCTCCGGTCGCACATGTGTCCATATGATGATGGTGAGGACAAAAAGGAGGGACAGGAGAATACCGGGGAGGAGGCCGGCCATAAAGAGCCTGCCTATGGATTGTTCCGTCAGTATCCCGTAGACAATGAATATCACACTGGGGGGAATCAGGATACCCAGGCTTCCACCTGCGGCAACGACCCCGGTCGCCAGCTCCGGTTTATAGTTGTACCGTTTCATCTCGGGGAGGGTAGCCGCGCCCATCGTGGCGGCTGTCGCATTTGTGGAGCCGCAGATGGCGGCAAAGGCCGCGCACGCCCCTACGGTCGCGATAGCAAGTCCCCCGGGCCAATGGCCTATGAATTTATAGGCTGCATCAAAGAGCCTCTTGCTTATCCCGGAATGATACGCAAGCTGACCCATCAGCACAAAGAGAGGTATCACGGTCAGGCTGTACGACCCGAAGACGGAAAAGAGATCTTTCACCATCATGCTCATGGATGCCTCAAAAGAAACGGTGCATCCGAAGCCTACAAACCCAACCGCCGCCATAACGAAACCGACGGGTATCCTCAAAAATATCAGTATAAAAAGAGCTGCGATGCCGATCAGGCCTATCGTGGTAAGGCTCACTGCACGACCCTCTTCAATGATCTGTAAAGGTCAGCCAGAAGAACGAGACACACAAGAAGACAGCCGATCGCTATACTGAAAACGAAGGGATATATCGGCACCTCGATCGTGAGGGATACCTCACCCGTGCGCTTCAGGTCCAATGCATATATGGTGCTCTGCCACGTTATGATCCCGAACAGGATGGCGCTGAACATCTCGCCGGCTGCGGTGATGATAAGTTGTACCCCCTCCGGCATCCTGCGGGTCAAGAACTCCACCATGATATGTCCCTTTTTTGCCGTGGTATAGGCAAGGGCAAAGGAAATTCCCACCGCCCCCATAAGTCCCACAATCTCATAGGTTCCCGGGATGGGATGGCGGAAAAACCGCAGGATCACATCGGCGCACGTGAGCAGCATCATGACCAGGACGGCAACCGCCGCCAGCCAGTTGAATGCGCTGCTGAGATTGTCAATCTGTTTTCCCAGACGTACCATATGGTCTCAAGCTGAGGGTCTCGGGTCACAGGGTTACAGCCTGCTCCCCGTCCCCCCCGGTTTCTGATCTTTTATTTGCTGTATTTACTGATGAGTTCTTTGACCATTGACACGGCCTTTTCTCCCGGCAGACCTTTTTCTTCGGTGGTGCGTATGTAGTCTTCAATAATCGGCTGCACCGCCTCTTCCCACCTCTTGTTTTCCTCTTCAGAGAGGGTAATGATCTCATTGCCCTGGCTTAAGGTGTATGCGCGCCCTTCATCATCGCTCTTGTCCCAGGCGTCTCCATGCACGCCTACCCATTCCTCGCTTACCTCTTCAATTATCTTTTGGAGATCTTTCGGCAGTGCGTTCCATTTTTCAAGATTCATCACGACGAACATGGCGGTGGTATACCCGACGCCGGTGCACTTGGTTGTGTATTTAATAACCTCCGCCTGTCTCCATCCCTTGAGGGTCTCTATCGGGGTGAAGGTGCCTTCAACCACGCCCTTCTGGAGTGCCTCGTAGGTATCCCCCTGAGGCATTGCAACGGGCGCCCCGCCGAGGGCCTCCACGATCTTGGCGCTCAGGCCCGTCGAGCGTATCTTCATTCCCTTGACGTCTTCCAATGTCCTGACCGGTTTCTTGGTGCTCAGCAGTCCCGGACCGTGGGCGTGTACGTACAGGACTTTTACGTCATCCAGTTCCTTTGGCGCCATGGTCTTGGCAAATTCGTTGGCGACACGGGTTGCCACGCGGCCATTGGGATATCCATAGGGAAGGTCGACCGCTGCCATAACCTGGAAACGCCCCCGTGTGTAAGCGAAGCAGGACATCCCTATGTCCGATATCCCCTTTACGACCCCGTCGTAACACTGGTTTGCCTTTGTCAGCGTACCTCCCGGAAAGGTGGTAATCTTTATCCTTCCATCGGTCCGTTTCTCTATCTCCTCAGCCCACGATATGCCGGCCTTGCACTGACTGTGGGTAGGTGGAAAAAAGATGCTGTAGGTAAGCTCTACGGTCTTTTCTTTTTTCTGGCATCCCATTGTCAAGAGCAATGCTGCTGCCCCTATCAAAGCAATAATCAGAAGATTCTTTTTCATGGTTTCGCCCCCCTCACGTGATATGTGGCCGTCCACTTTGCCTCCCCCTATTGAGAGGCAAAAGAGGCCTGGCTCAGATTGTCAAAAATGTAACGGAAATTACTCGGTGTGATGGCCTGCTTTCCTGCCCGGTTTGGGTCAAGAAGCAGGCATCAATACGTGTAGATCTTACACGTGGAGCATATAATGGCTGGCAGGAGATATAACAATGTATTGTCCATAACTCGTTTCCGATTTTGAAGACTCGCCCAAACCCTGTAACCGATTTGGTGTAACCTGTCAAATGGTATTTGCGATCCCCCCCGAAGAATTCAGCCCCCAGGGCACAACACGATCTACAGAAACATGCATAGACCGACCTACACTCTCCAGGTGGAGAACTTGTGTTATGTTTTGTAAAGACAACCCCTGCCGGGCGATTTTCCGGTTCCGAACAATGGGGCTACTTTTTCTTTGCGGCTTTTGCCTTTTCCAGCTCTGCCTTATACTTTTCCGCCTCGGCTTTTGCCTTTTTCAGGTCTTCTTTGGTGGCGTCCAGATCCGCTGTGCTTGCCTGTTCCTCTTCTTTCGATTTTATCTGGTCCGTCATCTCGTCGAAACCGACATATATGGCGAGAGCGCCTCCGAGCAGGAGAGCGATGGGGATACCGCCTGCAAGCAAGGTAAGAAAAGGTTCCCACCAGATGACCAGTCCGATAAGCCCCAGGACCGCCGCTATTACACCGCCTATCAATACCTTCATGATCCCCAACCTCCTTCTAGCAAAAATTTACAATAGCCGTTGCGGCAAAGGTATACCAACAGACTAGCCTCTCAGCTAACACAAAAATGAACCGCAGGCAAGACCAAAATAGAGAAAAATGACTTGCCTAAAAAGGAATATTGCATTATCTTCATAAACTTTCAGACAACTACTATAAAACCCCTCGCCCCCGACGGGGATGGGGGAAAGGATACTGTATGGTGGAGCTTGATTTTGAGAAGGGGGAGGGCCTGATTCCTGTCGTGGCTCAGGATTACGAAACGGGTGATGTGCTGATGCTGGCCTATATGAACAGGGAGTCCTGGCTGCAAACGGTGAAAACAGGGATGGCGACGTACTGGAGCAGATCGCGAAAATCCCTCTGGGTCAAGGGTGAGACATCCGGTAATATCCAGAGAGTCAAAGAGATCCTCGTTGACTGCGATCTGGACACGCTGGTGCTGAAGGTGGACCAGCAGGGAGGGGCCGCATGTCATATGGGCTATAGGTCCTGTTTCTACCGGAAGGTGTCCGGCGAAGAGATGGAGATCATCGGTGAGAGGGTATTCGATCCGGAGGACGTGTATACGAAATGAAGAAATTGAAGCTGGGCATACCGAAGGGCAGTCTTGAATCCAACACGATTGAGCTTTTCAAGAGGGCGGGATGGCGCATAACCTACGATGCCAGGAGCTATTTTCCCGATATCGATGATGAAGATATCTCATGCGCCCTTGTGAGGGCACAGGAGATGTCCCGGTATGTCGATGATGGAACCATCGACCTCGGTCTTACCGGGAAAGACTGGATCCTGGAAAACGAATCAGACGTTGTGGTGGTTCAGGACCTCGTGTATTCGAAGGCATCCACACGACAGGCTCGGTGGGTGCTTGTGGTGAGGGAGGATTCTCCCATAAAGACCCTGGAAGGCATAGCCGGCAAGAAGGTGTCCACGGAGCTGGTGGGCTTTACCCGCAGATACCTGCAAGAGCGGGGGATAGAGGCCCACCTGGAATTTTCCTGGGGCGCTACCGAGGCGAAGGTGGTCGAAGGTCTTGTGGATGCGATCGTGGAGGTTACGGAAACGGGGAGCACCCTCAGGGCCAACAAATTGAAGATTATCCATGAGCTCCTGAAGACGAATACCCAGCTGATCGCCAGCAAAAAGGCATGGGATGACCCGTGGAAGAGGAGAAAGATAGAGCAGATAAGTGCCCTCCTCTCCGGATCGCTCATGGCGATGGGCAAGGTCGGTCTCAAGATGAACGTTGCCAAGGAGAACTTGGGGAGGGTTGTCCTGCTCCTTCCCTCTCTCAAGGCCCCCACCACTTCGGGGCTGTATGACGAGAACTGGTTTGCCGTCGAAGCCGTTGTGGATCGTAGTATCGTCAGAGAGTTGATACCCCTTCTACAGGAGGCAGGGGCTGAAGGGATTATAGAATATCCTCTTAACAAGGTATTGTAAAAGGAGACCCGAGGGCATGGTGCGAAATAAAAAGGTAACCAGAAAAACCACGGAAACGGACGTATCGTTCGAGATCAATCTCGATGGAGAAGGGGTGGGGGAGATATCCACAACGATCCCCTTTCTTGATCATATGCTCACCCTCTTCGCCAAGCACGGCTTTTTCGATCTGCGTGTGCAGGGAAGCGGGGATACGAATGTGGATTATCATCACCTCGTGGAGGATCTCGGCATATGCTTTGGAAATGCAGTCAAGGGGGCCCTGGGAGACAAGGAAGGTATGGCCCGTTACGGTGCGGCCTGTGTCCCTATGGATGAGGCCCTTTGCCATGTCTGTGTTGATGTTTCCGGGAGGCCGTACCTGGGCTTCAGGGCCGAATTCGGCGGGAAAAAGATACGGGACTTTGACCCCCTCCTTCTTGAGGAATTTTTTAGGTCCTTTACGGATCACGGGGGAATAACCTTGCACGTAAATGTCATATATGGTAAGAATCCTCACCACATAGCGGAGGCTGTCTTCAAGGCGTTTGCCCGTGCCCTGAGGGAGGCCGTCTCCATTGACGATCGGATCAAGGGTGTCCTGTCAACAAAGGGAAGCATCTGAGTTCGCTGTCTGCCACGTTGAAAATCTTTCCATGACATTCCCCGTGGAATCTGGTTGTCGGAAAATCTTGCAAAGCGGGGTGATAATTATCGAAAAGCTTATTTCTTTCTTCAGTCGTTTCCGGGTTCTTCTGTGCGGGGGGGTATGTGTGGCCCTGCTTGCCGGATGTGTGTCCCACGGGGCGGGTGGCTCAACCACCCTTCTTCAGAGGGATGTCCACTTCAAGAAGATTGCTGTTGCCCCCTTTCAGGCGGTTGGTTCCGGTGATCCTGCTGCCCGAATTGTTCGGTGTCCTATTTCAGGGACAAGCTTCAGGGCATGTGGATTTTCGGGAAATCCCGAGAAAAAGATAGAGGAACAATTTGTCGGCGGCCTCAACGCTTCCGGAGGGTACATCGTGATACCCCCTCAGGAGGTACGTGGTGTGTACCAAAGGGTGTCCGCCGCCTCGCTGGGAGAGGCCCCCCTGGAGATACTGAAAAAGGTGGGGGAGGAGGTCGGGGCGGACGGTATTATTGCGGGACACCTCTTCTGTTACCGGGAACGGAAGGGGGTTGATTATTCAGCGGAAAGGCCCGCCTCGGTCACCTTCTGCATCCATCTTATCCGGACCCGGGACGGTATGTCGGTATGGAAAGGGGTCTTTGACAAGACCCAGAGTTCATTGATGGAAAATATACTGGAGGTCCTCCCCTTTCTACGAGGCGGAGGGAAATGGATGACCGCGGAAGAGTTGTCACGCCAGGGCGTGCGAGAGATATTGAAGGGCTTTCCGGACATGAAAGGGAACTGATAGGTGATCGTAATACCTGCTATAGATCTGAAGGAGGGCAAGTGTGTGCGCCTTCTTCAGGGTGACTTTGACCTGCCGACCGTGTATTCGGACCATCCCGCCGCTATCGCGCTGCAGTGGCAGGAAAAGGGGGCCGAGCGCATTCACGTGGTTGATCTCGACGGTTCCCGTGACGGACTGCCCCGAAACAGGGACGTTATCGGAGAGATTGTCCGCGCGGTGGATGTTCCCCTGCAGGTGGGCGGGGGGATACGGGACATGAAAACCGTTGATGAATATCTTACCCTGGGCGTGGGCTATGTGATACTGGGGACGGTTGCTCTGAAGGACAAAACATTTCTTCTTAATGCCTGCGCCGCTTACCCTGGGCGTATCATCCTTGCCCTTGACGCCCGTGACGGCGCCGTCGCGGTTGAGGGGTGGACTGAAATCACCGATCGCTCTCCTGCGGAGATTGCCGCGCAGTATGAGGGGTGTGGACTGGAATCTATCATATATACGGATATACAGCGAGACGGCATGGAATCGGGTGTCAACGTTGAATCCACAAGACTGCTTGCCGAAGCTGTCGATATACCGGTCATTGCCTCGGGGGGCGTTGCGAATATCCATGACATCGACCGGCTCCTCGAAGCGGGAGGACCGCGGATAATGGGTGTCATTTCCGGCAGGGCGCTCTACAACGGGGCCCTGAAGCTGGAGGATGCCATAGCACGAGTTAAGGGCCTTATGTAGGAGGAAAAGCGATATGGAGGAGTGTATATTCTGCAAGATCATACATGGCGAGATACCCGCGCGCATCGTCTACGAGTCAGCAGATGCCCTGGCCTTTGACGATGTCAACCCGATGGCCCCTGTGCATGTGGTTGTCGTACCGAAGACGCACGTGACCACCCTTATGGACGTTAAGGACGGCGGTATGATGGAAGGTCTGATGATGGCGGTGCGGGAGGTTGCAAAGACAAAGGGGGTTGCTGCACAAGGGTTCAGGACCGTTATCAACTGTAATGAAGATGGCGGCCAGGTAATCTTTCACCTGCATATCCATGTCCTGGGAGGCAGAAAATTGAGTGATGATATGGGGTGACGAGAGAGATCGACTGCCCCTGCAATACGGAAAAAGAGAGAGGTATATAGGGAGAATGGATATCAATAAACAGGTATCGGACGCGATGATCACGGCGGCCAAGGCCAAGGACAAAGAGACCTTGTCGGCGCTTCGAATGATCAAAGCGGCCTTGCATAACAGAGAAATAGATCTCAAGGACCAATTCGGCGAACAGGAGATGCTGCAGGTGCTCTCCTCCATGATAAAGCAGAGGAAGGACTCCGTCGAACAGTTCAAACAGGGGGGTCGGCGCGAACTTGCCGCAAAGGAGGCACGGGAGATAGAGGTTATTCAGGGCTTTATGCCTGAGCAGTTGTCTGAGGAAGAGATACAGGAACAGATCGAACAGGCCATAGAAGAGGCCGGCGCGACCAGCATTCGGGACATGGGAGCTGTGATGAAGCTTCTGATGCCCAGGGTGACGGGAAAGGCCGACGGGAAAGCCGTGGGTGAGGCGGTCAAGGTGCGATTATCCTGAGTCGCCGGACCCCGAACGTGCCCGTGTCCAGAGAGGTGGGAGCGTCTTGAAGGGATATATTCCTCAGGAAAAGATAGGGGAGATCAAGAGCCGGGTCAGTATCGTCGAGCTTATCTCCGAATACGTTACCTTGAAAAAGGCGGGCAGAAATTTTGTCGGCCTCTGTCCCTTTCATAAGGAAAAGACGCCCTCTTTCAGTGTGAACCCCGAGAAGCAGATCTTCTACTGCTTTGGCTGCGGGGAGGGGGGAGACATCTTTGCCTTCCTGATGAAGGTCAATGGTACGTCCTTTGCCGAGTCGGCACGATATCTGGCGAACAAGGCGGGGATAGACCTGCCGGTCAGGAAAATGACCGGTGAGGAAAAGGTCAAGGCAACCGAGAAGGAAAAACTGGGCAGGATAAACGCGATGGCGGCGGAGTATTTCTCCGCGCAGCTCTCTTCGGAACGTGGCCGACCGGTCCGTGATTACCTTGATGCACGGAAGATGGGCGATGCAATCGTTGGAGGATTTCATCTGGGGTATGCCCCGGAGGGGTGGAACAACCTTACCTCCTATCTTGAGGGGAAGAAGGTTCCCCTCGGACTTGCCGAGAAGACCGGTCTTATCATATCCAAGGATACGGGCGGATTCTATGACCGGTTTCGCGGGAGGTTGATCTTTCCGATAGAAGACCTGGGTGGCGCTGTGGTGGCCTTCGGCGGCCGGGCCATAGGCTCCGATATGCCCAAGTATCTCAATTCGCCCGAATCTCCCGTCTATACAAAGGGGAGGGTCCTGTACGGGATGTCCAGAACGAAGGACGCGATCCGCGACCGGGATTATGCCGTACTGGTCGAGGGGTATGTCGATCTTCTCTCCCTGTGGGATGCGGGGGTGAACAATGTCGTGGCGACGCTGGGTACCGCGCTGACCAGGGAGCAGGTCGAACTGATCAGACGATTTACGCGGAATGTTGCCGTCATCTTCGACCCTGATGAAGCGGGCAGGCATGCCGTGGAACGGAGCCTGAAACTGTTCCTCGAGGAGGATATGCATGCCCGGGTGGTCGTTCTTCCCGAAGGATATGATCCGGATGACTATGTAAAGAAATACGGTTCGGCGGCCCTGGAGGATGCTATCGTTCGTGCCCCGATGATGGTTGACTACTATATAGATACCATCATGGGCGGCGGCGACACACTCGAGGACAACCTGGATACCATCAGGGACGCGGTATCGTTCATAAGCACGATCAGCGATCCGGTGGAAAGGGACCTCTTTATAAAGAGGGTCTCTGAAAGGATCGGCATCGACCAGAAGCTCTTAAAGGGTAAGGTAGAGAAGGCCTCCCCCGGCCGCAAGGCCGCCGGCCCTGTCCCATCTCCGGGAAAAAGAACGGGGAAGGTTGACATTGTGGAATTAAACCTTATCTATATGATGGTGGAGTATCCCGAAAAGATTCCCGTCGCGGCCCGTGAGGGAATCCTCGATTGCTTTGACTCGGAAGAGTTGAAAGAACTGGGGCAGACGATAATCGGGGAGACGGGCGACATGAGCTCTCTGGTCGGCGATCTGGAAGACGGGTTGGTGAAGGAGAGGCTCTTGAAGTTGATGATGGAGCAACCTTTCTCCGACAGAGAGATTGCCGACAGGGTTTTTAACGATAACATCAAACAGATACGGAACAAATGGTATAAGGGAAAAAACGCCCTGCTGAAGAGGGAGTTGATCAGGGCCCAACATGCAGGCGACAGGGCACTCAGCGACAGTCTGCTCAGGGATAGAAACAGATTGTTAAAGGAAGAGAGAGGACGATCCAACAATGAAAAAAGTGATCAAATCGGATGAAGTAAACAGGCTTATTTCGCTGGGCCAGGGGAAAGGGTTCCTCACGTATGACGATATCAATGATATGCTGCCGTCCGACGTCATATTCTCAGAACAGATAGACGATATCCTGACTATTTTCCATGAGAAAAATATTGAAGTTGTCGATGCCGAGGGGGATGAGAAGGGTGCCGATAAACAGGGGGACAAGGCCGACGAGGAGGAGAAAACGATAAAAAATGAGATTCCCCCTCTACCGATATCTGCCCTCGGAAAGACAGGGGACCCCGTCAAGATGTACCTGCGGGAGATGGGGCTTGTGTCCCTGCTCAGTCGTGAGGAGGAGGTGAGGATCGCAAAGAAGATTGAAAAGGGGGAAAAGAGGATCATGGAAGCCCTTTTCAGTCTGCCGATCTTTATAAACGAGGTTGTGGACATAGGGGAGAGGCTCAAAAGCGGCGAGATACGGATAAAAACGGTTGTTGATAATCTTGAAGACGAAAGCGGTTTTACCGAGGAGGATGTATATCGGGAACGGGTGCAGAAGTTTGCCGCCAAGGTGGCAAAGCTGGATGCACGCAATGCCGTTCTGAAGACGGAGCTGAAGGGAAAAAAGCTGAGTGACGCGAAGGAAAAAGGTATTCGGGGGGAACTGGAAAAAAATATCAAAGGAATTGTACGGCTCTGCAAGGATATCAATTTCAATAAGAGACGCATCAATTTGATGGTCCTCAGACTTAACGACACCGTTGTCGACCTTAACCGGGGTGAACAGGCGATACATAAATGTTTGGAGCAGGCGGGAATGTCACTCAACGCCCTGGACAGGCTGTTTGCCCGGATGAGAGAGGGGCAAGAGGAACAGGCCTCCCAAGAGGCCGGTATCCCGATTGGAACGCTGTGTGAGTACGAGAGGATAATCCGAGAGGCGCGTAACAGCAGGAAGAGGATATCCACGCAGATTGGTGTCTCCAAGGAGGCATTGAAGATGATAGTTACCTCAATAAAGGGGGGTGAGTCCGAGGCATCCCGGGCGAAGAGAAAACTGATAAAGGCAAATCTCAGATTGGTCGTCAGTATTGCCAAGAAATATACTAACAGGGGGCTGCAATTCCTGGACCTCATCCAGGAGGGGAATGTGGGGCTGATGAAGGCCGTTGAAAAGTTTGAATATCAGCGGGGGTATAAATTCTCCACGTATGCGACATGGTGGATACGGCAGGCCATCACACGGGCTATAGCGGACCAGGCACGAACGATACGGATTCCGGTTCATATGATTGAAACCATAAACAAGCTTATCCGAACTTCGCGGTACCTGGTTCAGGAACTGGGGAGAGAGCCGACCCCTGGCGAGATTGCGGATAAGATGGAATTCCCCCTCGATAAGGTGCGCAAGGTATTAAAAATTGCCAAGGAACCGATATCTCTGGAGACTCCCATCGGTGAAGAAGAGGACAGTTCTCTCGGGGATTTTATAGAGGACAAGAAGGTTATGTCCCCCTCCGATGCCACCATGAGCATGGATCTTGCCCAGCAGACCAGAAAGATACTGTCCACCCTGACACCGCGGGAGGAAAAGGTCTTGAGGATGCGTTTCGGCATCAGCGAAAAGGCTGATATGGGGCCTAATCCGGAGAGGGATAGGGGACGTTCTGATGATGACGTGGAACGGGCCATGCAAATTGAAGACAACGTATTAAAGAAGATGAGAGGCGCATCAAGAAGGCGAGAAATAAAGGGGGGAATCAAGTAGGTGCCCATTCTGTAAGGCGGGATATGACAGGTGCCATCCACCCCTTTATGTGGGGCCACGATCAATCACAGGTGGCCACGGCCTCGATCTCCAGGGGCGCATCCTTGGGCAGGCGGGTGACCGCGACGCAGCTCCTCGCCGGGCGGGATTCTCCAAAGTACTCCGTGTATATGGTGTTGAACTGCGTAAAACAGTCCATGTCTGTCAGAAAGATCGTGACCTTTATCACACGGTCGAGGCTCGACTTCCCTTCCTCCAGTATATGTTTAAGATTATCAAGGGCTGTACGTGCCTGGATCTCGAAGGGGCCTTTTACGGGTTCTCCGGTTCCCGGGTCGATGGGTATCTGACCGGAGATGTACAGCCAGCCGCCGGCCTTGACCGCCTGAGAGTAGGGACCTACCGGTTTGGGTGCTCCTTCGGTATGAATGATCTGTCTGTCCATGGTATTTTTACCCCCTTTCTCCGTCTCAATTGACAACAAGATCGGGGTGATGTCAATCAAATAGTTACAACAGGTGTGTCCCTTTGTTAAACGGCCCGAATATGTGATGAATATCGTTCCGGGAGTGCTTATGGAGAAGATACTGACAGTCACCCAGTTGACCCAGACCATAAAATATTTCCTGGAAACGAGCTTCGATGTCATATGGGTCACCGGCGAGATATCCAATCTTCGCCGTCCTGCCTCAGGCCACGTATATTGTACCCTAAAGGACGAGGCGAGCCAGATACGCGTGGTTGCCTTTAAGGGCACGGCGCAAAAGATAGGCTTTGATCTTGAAGACGGGATGAAGATCGTCTGCAGGGGGAGGGTGAATGTCTATCCCGCGCGCGGCGAGTATCAACTCATTATTGATGCCGCAGAGCCGAAAGGCCTTGGAGCCCTCCAGATGGCCTTTGAACAACTCAAGGGGCGCCTGGAGAAAGAGGGGCTGTTCGATTCCTCCCATAAGAAGCAGATTCCTTTCCTGCCCCAAGCGATCGGGATCGTCACCTCTCCTTCAGGTGCGGCCGTCAGGGATATACTCAACGTCACAGCCAGGAGATTCCCCTCCGTCGATGTGTTAATTGCCCCCGCGGCCGTCCAGGGGGCGGAGGCACCGGACGAGATATGCAATGCCATAGCTGACCTGAATAGGGCAGGTGTCGATGTCATTATTGTTGCCCGGGGAGGGGGCTCGCTTGAGGACCTGTTCTGTTTTAACGATGAACGTGTCGCCAGGGCGATCTACGCATCGAAAATTCCCATCATATCGGCTGTTGGCCATGAGATCGACTTTACTATTGCAGATTTTGTGGCCGATCTCCGGGCTCCGACCCCTTCCGCCGCCGCTGAGCTGGTTGTCCCCGACAGGAGGGACCTGCTGGAACGAATGCAGAGATTGAGATCACGGATAACACATGCCTGTTATGTATCGCTGCGCGGATGGAGAACAAGATTGGGTTTTGTCGCCGAGCGCCTGCGTGATCCACGGGGGATGATTGCGGATCTGCGTATGGGGCTGGATGATCGGTATGCCAGACTGGAGAAACAAACCCGGTTCTGTATCGATACCCTTCGCGGCACCCTTCAGAGAGATATCTCTCTTTTGGATACGCTCAACCCCCTGTCCGTGTTAAAGAGGGGGTTCGGTATCGTACGATTGCCTGATGGAACCGTTGTCAGGGATGTGGGCCTGCTCGCGGTGAATGACAGCGTCGATGTGAAGGTTTCATCGGGGAGCTTCAAGGCACGGGTAACCACTATTTTACAGGAGCGAAGCAATGGCGGAAAAAAAGTTTGAGAAGGCCCTGGAAAAACTGGAAGAGATCGTGAAAAAGATGGAAGGGGGGGATATGTCCCTCGACGAGTCGCTCGCGGCCTTCGAAGAGGGGATCAAGCTCTCCCGGTTCTGCGCCGACAGGCTGGATGAGGCGGAGAGGAAGGTCAATATCCTTCTCAGGGAGGATGATAAGCTGCAGGTCAGGCCGTTTGGGGAAAGGGATGGAGATGACAAAGAACCGGAAGATATCGCTTGAAGAGTATCTTGAGACACGAAAAGAAGTGGTCGACAGGGCCCTTGGCAGATACCTTCCGGCGCAGGGCGGGCTCTCCTCTGAGATCTGTGAAGCCATGCGGTATACCCTCTTTGCCGGTGGAAAGCGGCTCCGTCCGGTGCTGTGCATGGCCTCCGCGGAAGCGGTAGGCGGCAGCGCACAGACCGTCCTGCCCGTAGCCTGCGCCATTGAGATGATTCAGACCTATTCACTGATACATGATGACCTGCCGGCGATGGATAATGATGACTACCGGAGGGGAAAGCCCTCGAATCATAGGGTGTTT
>JAUSPK010000209.1 GCA_030655735.1 Syntrophales bacterium
ATTATGGGAGGGGCGCTCCATATGCGGCGACTCCTGGATCGGTTCAACGGGAGGGTTCGTATGGCGCTTGCGGCCTATAATGCCGGGGGTGGAAGCGTTGAGCGCTCCAAGGGGATTCCTCCGATACCTGAGACAGAGGATTATGTACATAAGGTTATGGAATTTTACGAGACATTCATTAAAGGATAGCCCTGTCACTCCCTTCCCAGCCTGCGAAGCTCTCTCCCCGTCCAGAACAATATCATTGCGAATGATATGACATTTGCTATGGGTTGCGCCATCCACACGCCGTTCAGCCCAAAACACAGAGGCAGCAGGTAGATCAGCGGCACGACAAACAGGACCTGACGGCCGACCAGAAGCACCATGGCGGCCATCCCCTTTCCCAGCCCCATGAATACGTTGATCCACGCGATCATCGGTCCGAGGAGTATCTGCGTGAGGACGAATATCCTCAGCGCGGGAACGGCAATGGTGAGGAGCGCGGGGTCGTCCGTGAAGGCCGCCAGGATCGGATAGGCAAACAGTTCGATGAAGAGAGAACTCACCCCCCCTATGAGGACCGAGATGCTTGTCGCCGCCCGTGAGATCTCTCTGATACGGGCGTAATTTCGTGCCCCGTAATTGAATCCTATCATGGGCATCACGCCGTGACCTATCCCGAAGAGGGCCATCATCAACACCCCGTTTATTCTGAATCCCAGTCCCAGCGCGGCAACCGCCAGGTGACCGAAGCCTGCCAGCGTATGGTTGTAGATCACCAGTACCGCGCTGAACGCGATATTGGTAATAAGAGAGGGGAACCCAACATGGTAGATGGGCACAATAATCGACCACCGCGGGATGATGTCGCCCAGTCGTACCTGATACCCGGAGCGGTGTGAGAAGAGGAAGTACATGGACAGAAAAAAGGTTGCGAATTGGGCGATTGCCGTTGCGAGACCTGCCCCCATGACCCCCATTTCGGGGAAGGGGCCCCACCCGAAGATGAGAAAGGGATCGAGGATCGCATTGAGCAGTGCCGATGTTACGATGACGAACATAGGCACATTCGGATTCCCCTCGGCACGGAAGAGATAGTCCGACATCATTATGAAAAACAGGAAGGGGGCGCCTAACGCGATCATTTTCAGATACTGTACCGAAAGAGGAAGTATATTCTCCGTGGCGCCGAAGAATCTCAAGATCGGTTCGGAGAAAACAGTACCTGAAACTATAATGATTACACCGAACACCGCGGAGAGTAAGATGACCTGTCCGGCCGTTCTGTTCGCTCTGATGGTGTTTCCCGCTCCGAACATGCGGGAGGTAAATGACCCCGCGCCCACGCCCGTTCCGACGCCTATGGCCCCGAACACCATCTGAATGGGGAAACAGATGGTCAGCGCCGCGATGGCCTCCGGGCTTATCTTCCCTATCCAGAACGCGTCCACCACGTTGTACAGGGCCATGACGAGCATTGCCACCACGGACGGCAGACTCATTTTAAGGAGAAGGGTCCCGATGGGGTCCTTCCCCAGGTCGAGCATATTTTTTTCTTTATCCGGCTTCATATGGTATGTAGTAACCGCTCTCGGTTGAAGGAGTTGCAGAGGGGATCAGGCACGACAAACCGATCGGACTCCTGGAACATTTAATACACCAAAAAAGGTGATTGGTAAACAGATGAAGAGGGAAGGGTACAATCTGATCGTTATACTGGGACCGACCGCGACCGGAAAAACACGGCTGGCCGCCAGGTTAGCGAAGGACCGCGGTTCGGAGGTGATCTCCGCCGATTCGCGTCAGGTGTACCGGGGAATGGACTTGGGAACGGGCAAGGATCTCTCTGAATTCCTCGTGGATGGCATTGCGGTCCCCTATCATCTGATCGATATCGTCGAGGCCGGGCATGAGTTCAACCTCTTTGAATACCAGAGGCTCTTTTACCACTGTTTCTCCGAGCTTTCGGGCCGGGGGATCACCCCGATTATGGTCGGGGGAACGGGGCTGTATATTGAGGCCGTGGTGAGAGATTACCGTATGCTCGAGGTCCCCGAAGACCCCTCTCTGCGTGAGGAGCTTCGCGTGATGGACATGGATGCCATGGGGGAGCGTCTTCTGAAAAGCAATATGGCCCTGCACAACACGACGGACACGCAGGATCGTGATCGACTCGTCCGTGCCATTGAGATCGCGGAGTACACAAGGGACCACGAAGGAGCTGATGAAACGCAACATCCAATCATACGACCCCTTGTCATCGGTATTCGCTGTGAGCGGGCCATTCTTCGTGAAAGGATCACCGAGCGTCTTAGACAGCGCATAGATGAAGGGATGATCGAAGAGGTAAGAGAACTGCACAACCAAGGCGTAAGCTGGGAGCGGCTGGACTCCTTCGGCTTGGAGTACCGGTACGTGGGCAGTTATCTACAGGGGAAGATGGATCTTGATGAGATGTTTAGTCAGTTGAACACGCGGATACACCAGTTTGCCAAGAGGCAGATGACCTGGTTCAGACGGATGGAGAGGCGCGGGGCCGTTATTCACTGGATAGAGGCCGCCGATTACGACGCGCTCAAGGCGTTGGCCCGGGAGCAGATCGGATGACCGTCCCACGAGAGATTCAAAAGTATATGGTACATTACTCCGTCGGCGACAAGTGGCGTATTGTTTCCGGATCACTTGAGGGGATCGATAACGCCGTCGTGATCCCCGCCCTTGCCGAATCGAAGCACCTCTTCTCAACCCTTGCCAGTCTCTCTCAGAATTCCCCGGCAGAGCTCTCGCGTACACTCGTCATCTGTGTCGTCAACAATGGCAGTCCGGATACCGTGCCGGCAGGTGACCTCGCCGACAACCGGGAGACACTGAAAAGACTGAGGAAACTCGTCGATGCGGACGGGGACGACCTGCGAATTGGGTACGTCGACGCCTCCTCGCCGGGGCTGGAGATGCCGGACAGAAGCGCCGGTGTGGGCCTCGCGAGGAAGATCGGGCTGGATCTTGCCCTGGATGTGTTCGACTACGAAAACGATTGCCCCAAGCTCCTCTTCGCCCTTGATTCCGACACGCTGGTGGAGAACAATTACCTCTCTGCCGTGCGGGATTCCTTTGAAAAGGAAAAGAACACCTCATCCGTGATCGCCTTTGCGCACCAGGAGGCGGATCGGGCCGATGAACAGGCCGCCATCTGCTGTTACGAGCTGTTTCTGCGCTACTACGTCCTCGGCCTCCGGTACGCCGGGTCGCCCTACGCCTTCCATTCCATAGGTTCCACCATGGTATGCACTGCGGAGGGATACGCGACTGTAAGGGGCATGAATAAAAGGAGGGCAGGTGAGGACTTCTACTTTCTTGACAAGCTCGCAAAGATCGGCAGGATGGGAAGGATAAAAACCACTACAGTCCA
>JAUSPK010000224.1 GCA_030655735.1 Syntrophales bacterium
ATAGTCATCTCTGCCTCCTTTTCCCATAAATCAAAAGGAAAAACAGGTAGATGATGACTATTAACCTATATAATGTCAACTATCATTTTGTTACGTATAGCAATAAATAATCAATAATCTCATGCTACATTATTTGAGAGATATTTTAAGATGGAATCGGATGATGTGCGAAGCATTTATAAGCGTTCAGAAGACGTTATCGGGATTGGTAACGTATCGATAAAGAAAAAAGGCCCCTTTTGGGGGCCGATTTTCAACCTAAGCCACTTAATAACTTAGGGATAATCTGGGGTGAATGAGGGGACTTGAACCCCCGACCTCCTGGGCCACAACCAGGCACTCTAACCAACTGAGCTACATCCACCACATATATATGGTACGCCAGCAGGGATTCGAACCCGGGACCTACGGATTAGAAGTCCGTTGCTCTATCCAGCTGAGCTACTGGCGCACTGTCCGTGAAAAAAGAGTTCTTGTAGTCACTTTACCTATATTTGTCAAGACAAAACACCAGCCGCCGGTGTCATCTGACATAACCCGCCACCCCGTCGTATATGTACCCCTTTTTCCTGTAATCTTCACCCTTGGGGTCCGTTGTGTAGAAATAGGTCTCCGTTTCAGGGTTGAACCAGGCGTACAGATCTCTGGTATGGGGCAGCTTCAGGGTTGCAATATTTCCTATCGATCCGTCGAAGACATACCCATTGAGAGAACGCTTTCCGCCCGACCGGTTGTACGAATAGAAGTGGGTTCCCTTTGATGGATTATACCACTGGAAGAATTCCGTGGTTCCAGGCGTTCCCTTGCGAAAGAGCCTGAATAGCGGTCCTTCTTTCCTGTATCCCTGCAAGCGGAGATTCTCCTGCTCACCCTCGGGAGACAGCCGAATGTCCGTTCCTTTTGTATAGCTGTAAATATCTACGAATTCTGGGAGCTTATCACCAGTAACGTCAAGCGACACCTCAACGATTTCAATCCCCGCGTCGGAGTAAAAAATGACGTTCTCACTGTAAGAACCGGCGGACAAGCCCTCAGGGGTAACCGACACAGTAATGTAATCCGCTTCATTGGTTGTCGTCCCCTTCTCAGGAGAAATCCCTATCCACCCCTTCCTGCCCTCCATGAGGCCCGAAGTGTAAACCCGCGCACCTTCGAGCTCCATGGTTCCACCTCTCACCGCGAGGACAAGGAGATGTGGCTTCCCCTCCGCGAGGTTTTCCGCCGCCGGGAACTCGATTCTCTTCCTCTCCTCGGAGGCGCAATCTATCTCGCCCGTTAGGCGACCATCAACAAATACTTCAACGGTGCCCCCATAGATATCCTTCCACAGGAATACGGCCATACCGCTCCCCGAGAACGAATACCGGAAAAAGGCTTTTTCTCCCGTACTGTACGGATAACCTCTGTTTTCGGTCCACTCTCCGGAGAGTTCGATCCTGTCTTTCAGACGCTCCGGCACGCGGTAACGACCCTTTCCCGAGGCGGTCTCATTCGCGAATGAAACGTATCGTCCCTTTTCAAGAGCCACTCCCCGAAACGTCTTCCTGCTGCCCTGCAGCACCGCGCCCCATTTCAGGACATTTTTCCCCACGTTTCTCAATTCGATCTTTTTCATCAATGTCCCGTCTGCCGCAACACTGCCAAAATCTATCCCGAGGGGCTGTATATCCATGGAGGGACGCGACCCTTTCTCCGCTACGGCAAATTTCAGGAATACAGACCGCTCCCCACCGTTAAAGTACACCTTTAATTCTTCTCTATAACTTCCTGCAGACAGAAACTTTTCATAGGATACTGAATTGTGACCCTCCTCAAGCCTTATCCGAACGGCAAACAGCCCACCCACAGGAACCTCGCCTTCCGCCACGGATTCAACAGAGACGCGAAGGCGGCGCCCGGACCTCCCGGCCGTCCCTGAAGGGGTGCCATCCCCCGCAGGTATCCAGTCTCCCACGCCGTACGTCTGCCAGATCAGTTCTCCCCCACCGACATTTTTGAGGGAAATGACACCCTTTGACCTCTCACCGGGGCCTATGGTGCCGAAATCCACTTCGTGGGGAGATACCAGCAAGACAGGACCGGCACTATTCTCTTCAATATCGACAACCGCCACATTACTGCTCACATCCCCCTTCACCCTCCTGATCTCGGTGCGACCGGCTCTTTCAGCGACAAAAATAGGTCGTCTGCGCAGGAAGAACCCGACTGAAGGGTCGGAGATTAACCACCTGCCACCCGAGCTGTTTGAAAGATCGGTCCTGCTCCCGTCCGACCATATACCGGTCGCCCGTAACATCATTCTGTCGTTTACCGCCATTTTTATAGAAACGGGGGTAAGGAATATGGATTCAAGGGAGAGGATGGTGATCGGAATGGTTATCTCTTCATCGCCTCCGTTTGATCGGACTACAATGGTCCCCTCGTACGTTCCCTCCGAAAGCCCTGTGACATTAACGGTGATCTTTACATTCTTTGAACGCATGCCGCGCAGACTGCTGTATCCGGGTTTCCATCCATTCGATACGCCTTGTTCCACATCACCCAATTCGGGACCTCTTTCACCTGCCGCCGTCCTATTCCTGTCACCCGAAGGGGTATTCCCCTCCACTACCAGCCAGGGGGCTCGACTTATGACCTCCCATTCCAGATCCCCCGTACCGGCATTTCGCAGGGACAGGGAAAGCGTTTCTGTTGACCCCTTCTCCATACGATCCAGTGTGACCTTGGGCAGGTACACCTTCAGAAGGGGGCCGTCGAGGGCGTCTATATGGAGGGTCATGACAGGGCTTGTCACCCTCCCCTCCTTCGCGAAGATCCGCACATTCCCAGCGGATTTTCCTATCAGAAGTCCCTTTTCAACAAACTGCCCCACCCTCCTGTTCTCCGATACCCACTGTGCCTCTTTCGTAATATCCCTCTTGGAACCATCAGAATATACACCGCGGGCGCTCAGGAGAACCTTTCTGCCGATCTGCGCGGCGAAGGCAGGCGGCGCAGCAACAAGGATGATCTCTTTTAGTTCAGGCTTGGGAACGGCATCACTGCCCCG
>JAUSPK010000225.1 GCA_030655735.1 Syntrophales bacterium
AGGAGGTGTTCATGAAGGATGAAATTCAGCAAGAGCGAATCAGGGCAGTGCAGCGTTTTCTCAACGACGAAAAGCCGGAATCAATCTGCGCTTCACTCGGTCGTTCGAAAGCATGGCTGTACAAGTGGGTTGAGCGTCACATTGCGGATGACAACTCTTGGAGCGAGAGCCAGTCAAAGCGACCTCTCAGGGTTACCTCCCGTACATCAAAGGAGATTGAAGAGATCGTCAAGATGGTGCGTCTCAATCTTTACAATCGTGATCTGTTCTGCGGCGCCCAGGCCATTCTCTGGGAGATAGAAGAACTTGAGATCAGGCCGTTACCCTCACTTCGCACCATCAACCGTATTCTCAGCAGAAATGACCTGACTCACCGTCGCACCGGCAGATATGAGGCCATAGGGACGCCATACCCGAAACTTCCATCAGTGTTTCCCAACCAGACCCATCAGGCAGACTTGGTCGGTCCTTGTTACCTAAAAGGGCCGGTACGTTTCTACGGACTCAACGCAGTGGATACGGCAACTGCTGTAAATTACAACTGTTTTTCCACCACCCACTCCAAATAGAAATACACCACCCGTCACAAATAGAAATACACCACCTGTGAATCCGGCAGACAGCTACTTAACCTCCTTTTTTAGATTTTGTATTCTGTAAGAATGACCATCCAGATTGAATATCTTTGAATGATGTAACAGCCTGTCCAGAAGAGCAGTGGTCATGATTTCATCCCCGAGCATTTCGGCCCATTCATTGAAGCTCTTGTTTGATGTGATAATTACAGACCTCTTCTCGTACAATTCGCTGATCAGGTTAAAAAACATATTGGCCTCTTTTTTCTCTATAGGCGAATATCCTATTTCATCAATAATAACAAGATCCGACTTGAGAATCCTCGTTAATCTGAAGGCGGACATCTTCTGAATGTCAGCAGTCTTCAAAAGTTTGATCAGCGCTGTCATGCGCTCAAAACTGACAACATATCCCTTTTCCACTGCCTTTATGCCCAGTGCTATCGCAAGATGGGTCTTTCCCTTATGTAAAGCTTTACATAAAGGGAATTATGCAAAGTAATCAGTTATGTAAAGTTGATCACAGAACCATATGATATAAAACGTTTTATGATGGAATTACTTTCCATAATCCTCCACGATGAATGTGATGCTTGCGCATCCATCACATTGAAGGAGGGATTTTATGAATCCACAACAATCCATCAGGGACCTTGTATCAGAAGTGCTGAGACAGCTTGAAAGATTAAGCTATTCAGAAAGCACACGCGCTACCTACCGGGGATTTTACAACCGCTTGATCGACTTTGCCGACAGCGTGGGCGAAAAGATCTATTCAGAAAGCCTGGGCAAAAGATTCTTGCAAAGAAAGTACATGTTCGATCTGGACAGCTTCACACTCTCTTCGCACCGTTCCTTCAGAAGTAAGGCCCGCTTTATACGGGTTCTCGGAGATTACCAGCTCCATGCTTCCATCCTCCGGCGAAGAACCACCAGGGTTCCCTACGAAAGGACGCCCCAGTTTGCAGAAGCATTGAAAGAATACTACAAAGAATGTGTGCAGCGGAACTATTCTCAACAGGGGATGCGCGGACGGATATATCGCACGGAGCTGTTCATTGACTATCTGGATGATCGCGGGATAACCTCGCTGTCTTCGCTGGCCGGCCATCACCTGTCGGATTACACACGGACCGTTGCCGGTTATCACAAAAAATCCATATCAGCCGTTCTGACGACGCTGAGGTCATTCTTAACGTTCCTGTATCTTAGGAGCTATCACGAGAAAGACCTGTCGGGAGATGTGCCGAAGCTGAAGCTGCCGCATTATCCCAAGATCCCGAGTACCTTCAGGCCTGAAGACGTGAAGCGTCTCCTCGAGGCTGTGGACAGGGGCAACCCTAACGGCAAAAGAGATTACGCTATTCTTCTGATGGTCGCACGGCTGGGCATGAGAGTGCATGATATCAAAGAAATCAGGCTGAGCAACCTGAACTGGGCGGCGGGGAACATCGAGATCGTGCAGCACAAGACAAAACAAAGGGCGAGTTACCCCATACTCGGCGATATCGGCTGGGCCATCATCGACTACCTCAAAAACGGCAGGCCCGGCACTGAATCGCCCCATCTCTTCGTCCGCCACAACGCACCATTTGAAGCCTTTGGGACTCACGCCAACCTCCACAACATCATTGTCAGATACACACGCCTCGCCGGCATCACCCTCAAGACGGGAGCATCACATGGAATGCATTCCTTAAGGCATACCCTCGCAGGCGTTCTCCTGGAACAAGGGACGCCGCTGCCTGTGATATCGGAGATTCTGGGCCATATGAGCAGCATGTCCACCGGAGTCTACTTGAAAATAGACCTTGAAGGGCTGTTAAAATGCGCCCTCGACCCCGACGAGGTGTTCCGCCATGACTAATGTATATACCAGTATCTTTGCCGACGCGATACGGGGGTTTGTGCTGGAGGGACGGGCACTGGGGTACAAATACAAGAAGCAGGCCGCTTCCCTCAGAAGGTTCGATACGTTCTGCGCTGGGACAGGTCACGACCGGCTATGCCTGACCAAGGAACTTGCCATGAGATGGGCAGAAAAAATGCCGTTTGAGTCTGACAATGCGCAAGGCCGCAGGATCAGGATCGTCCGGATGCTGGCCAGGTACATGATCAGGTCGGGGTACGATGCATATGTCTATCCGGACCATCTCGGCGTAAGCCGGTCGCAGGAGTATCAGCCTTATCTCTTCACCGAAAGGGAGCTTGCCGGTTTTTTTAAGCGGGTGGACCAGTGTTTGCCCGTAAGGAGCAGCCCTCACCGCCACCTTGTCTTCCCTCTGCTCTACAGAATGCTGTACGGATGCGGGCTTCGCGTATCCGAGGCGCTCAACCTGACCGCAGGCGATGTCAATGCAAAAGAAGGGGTGCTAACCATCAGGAGCGGCAAGTTCAACAAGGACAGGCTTGTCCCCATGCACCCGTCTCTTGCCGAACGGTGTCGCATCTACACGGAGGTCATGCACCCCGTTCTACGGCTCGAACATGTCTTCTTCCCCTCTCCTTGTGGCGGCAAATACCCGGAAAGAAGCATCTACGGCTACTTTAGGAGGTTTCTCTGGGAGGCGGGGATCTCGCACGGCGGCAGGGGTAAGGGGCCACGCCTTCACGATATCCGTCACTCGTTTGCCGTTCACTGCCTGAAACGCTGGGTACAAAGCGACGCCGATCTCACCGCTGCCCTCCCTTACTTGTCCGTCTACCTGGGGCATACGGGGCTCAAGGGAACCCAACATTACCTGCGCCTTACGGCAGAGCTCTACCCCGGCATCGTAGCGACGATGGACGAAAAGTTCGGACACCTGCTGCCGGGAGGTGACCGATGAAAACCACGGACTTTGCCAGATACCTGACGGATTACCTTGGCACCTATCTGTCCGGCCAGAGAAACTTCAGCTCGCATACTATTGCCTCGTACCGGGACACCTTTAAGCTTTTGCTGACCTTTTGCCGGGATGAAAAAGGCATCTCGCCGGAATGTTTAGTGATGGATCATATCGATGACGATCTGGTACGTGCGTTCATGGACTGGATCGAAGCCACCCGCAGATGCAGCGTTGCCACCCGCAACCAGCGTCTGGCCGCCATCCACGCCTTCGTCCGCTATGTGCAGGCAGAAACGCCGGAAAGGCTCCTGGTGCACCAGCGGATACTTGCGATCCCCCTGAAAAGAACCGGAAAGCCGGTAGTCTCCTACCTCACGGCCGAGGCTCTGGAATCTGTCCTGAAACAGCCTGACAGAAACACCCCTGCCGGCCGCCGGGACCTTCTGGCTCTTGCAGTGCTCTACGACTCCGGCGCACGGGTCAGCGAACTGACAGACCTTCGGGTCCGCGACGTCCGCCTGACGCAGCCAGCAACCATAACCCTCAAGGGAAAAGGACGGAAGACAAGACATGTCCCGCTAATGAGCGGGACGGCTTCCCTGCTTGGAGATTACCTGGAAGAAAAAAGGCTGACCGCAGTTCACCTGCTGGACCACCCGCTGTTCTTCAACAGCCGCCGCCAGAAGCTGACCCGGGCTGGAATCTCGTATATCATCGAAAAATATGTCAAAGCGGCCAGAACACAGAACACCGTTTTTCTGCCAGACAAGGTGTCACCTCATATGTTCCGCCACTCCAAGGCGATGCACCTTTTGCAGGCAAATGTGAATCTGGTTTACATAAGAGATTTTCTGGGCCATGCCAGCGTTACCACCAGCGAAATCTATGCCAGAGCGGATGACCGGATGAAGCGGCTGGCGCTGGAACAGGCTTATTCGTTCGCAGTGGCAGATGATCTGCCTGCCTGGCAGGACGATAAGGATCTTTTGAGCTGGCTGCAGCGGCTCTGCCGATAGCTACATGCTTATGTAAAGTTGACCGGACACAGATGGGCTGATATCGCCTGTTTGTGCCTGCAACTTTACATAACTGATTACTTTGCATAATTCCCTAATCCCGGGGGTCCGAACAGAAGTATATTCATGCGGTTATCCAGCCAGGCAAACTCAAGCAGTTGTGATATGTCCATCTTTGCAATGCCTTTTATATTACCGAACTCAAAGGTATTGATTTCTTTCACAACCGGGAAATGGGCTCCTGTCATGTTCCGGTTGTATTTCTTTTCTACCCGGTAATCCAGTTCAGCGGCAAGAAGGGTATTCAAAAAAGCGATATACGATTGTTGTCTGCTTTCCGCTGCATTCACCGCTTCATCAATTTTCTGTACAACTCCTTTTAATTTCAATGTTGTCAATTGGTCTATCACCTGTCCGTAGGCCTTCATTATACACCTCCGGGAATATTTACCAGTACCAGGTATGGCGCAAGATCGGGTTTTGACACTGTAAGACCTGCAGCAGTTGCAGTCACCCCGGTCCTGGTTGCAAGTATCGGCACCGGGTTTTCTTCACTGTGTTTTCCGGTTTCCAGGAAATATTGGTAGCTGCTTTTCAGATTTCCCATGGAGAACATCTTATTATCAATACAGTATCGCAATGACAGGTCAAACGTTTCAGGATCAGGGGTATGATCACGGAAACGTTTTCTGGCTTCCAGACACTGGTCTCTGGTGTAACGGGGAAAGGTGCTGAAATTGCCTGAGAGGAACAGTGTCCAGTTATCACAGGTGAAGTATCCCGTAACTTCATTTTTCAGTTCCTGTACCTTTACACCCATTTCCCGTACAACAGCTCTGTTTTTCACTATTACGCCCGGTATCAGGGAGAGTGCGTAGTCCGCTATTTCCTCGTTACTGTAGCGGTCAAATACAAACAGTTTATCATCTGTCCTGTATATTTCTACTACCTGATTTCTGTATCGGTCGGGAAGGTCATACTGGCATGAATCGACTGCGATCCGACAATTGCTGTTGACGATCCTTGCTTCCCTGGCGCTTGCATGGTTTTTTCTGTAAATCGAATTTTTTAATGCCCTCAGATGCTTTCTCTCTTCCTCAATCTCTATGAGAGGTATCTTCTTTGTAGCCTGTGATATTTTTCCGTTTGCTCTGCGTTCAAGCCACTTCATCAGGTTGTCCCTTGCCTTCTGGATATCCTCAAATTCCCTGAAGGCAAAGAAGTTGTACTTTACATATTTGATAAAGTTCTCAATTTTCCCTTTGCTCTCCGGGTCAGCCTTCCGGCATACCCTCATTTTCAATCCCATCTCATTGATAAAATCACCGAACACCTTTGTGTATATGATATCCCCGACATTCTCTGCGACAACCATGATGCTGTCCTGATCTATTACCAGTTCTTCCGGTATGCCCCCAAGATAGTCGAAGCAGTCAAGCAGATGCTCTACCAGATCGTAGGCGGTAAAGGGTCTTTCCTGCAGTGCCGCATATTTGAAGCGGCTCGCTGACAGTACTGCTGCAAATATATAGTACTTACCACCTTTTTGATTTACCTGTTCACCGAAATCGATCTGCAATTGCAGGCCATAGGGCATATCTGCCACCCTGGTGTAATATCGCTTTTTATCGGACAATGTCAGTTGCCCGGTCTTTTGGAGATACCCTATGTAATTTCTCAGACTGTTCTCGTTCGCCGGCAGTTCCTTTTGCGTTTCCTCAAGATAATCATATACTGCTGATACGGGCAACCTGATGCAGTCGTTGTTCCGGTACAGATCGAGAATCATTGTTCTGAAAGAATCAAACCCTTTCTCACGGTTTTGTGATCGTTCCAGATAGCGCCGATATTCCTCTTCATTCATAGCGCAGTATTTGATGACGGTCCTTTTGTCTACACCCAACTCCCTTGAGATACGGTTCTTTCCGTATCCCTGTTTCTGTAATCGTTTGATTTCGTGATACATGCCTTTTTTCACCACCTGCCGGATCTCCTTTAGTTACTTTTTTTTCTAAAGGATATCCCATTCCAATTCCATCCAGGTGGTGTATTTCTGTTTGGAGTGCCTGGTGTATTTCTACTTGGAGACAGTGGTGGAATTCAGCTTATCATTTACAAGAATATGCCCTTTTGGCGAGCACACGGCCCATCCAAACCTATCATCTCCCCCGGGATCAAATCCTATATAGATTTCCATATCTTTTCACATAACATGGAGTTCACCGGGTGGCGAGCGCCTTTCATCGCCGATCCGGTGGAACGACAAGTTAGGCGTTCTATCCCCGTGCAGCCTTAACAATCCCAGCCACGAATTCACGGAATTCTTTGGACTTAACAAAGATATCTACCACGCTCGCTGGGCTCTTATCAGTTTTACCTCCAAGACCACTCTCGTCACGGCCAAATGAACGATTACCCATTTCCAAGCGAAACTCCTCTTGCTTGTCAACTGGAAGGGGAGCCAGGTAGGGGCCGATGGCTTCGAGCTCAAGCGCCATCTTACGGTTTCGCCTCTCAGTCTGGATATGCTTGTCGGCTTGAGACGCAGCGTAGGCCGCGAGCACGCCAACGGTGAGCGAAACAAATACACGGCCAGCGAATCCTTCCCAAGTAAAACCACCCTGTACAAGCGGCAAAAAGGCTTTGGCGGCGACGAATATGATGCCGCCCATGGCTGTAACGGTAACGCCCTGCCATACCCAAGTCATGGTTCTGGCGTGGTTGGCAGTCTTTAGATATCCGGACGTAACCCCAAGGTTTCCGATGACCCCGACCAACTTCTCGATGTCACTCTTGTGCTGCTCAATCTGGTTGAGGATGGCCGCCGCGGACTCCGCATATTTGCTATTGAGCGTTGCGACATTCGTTTCATAGTCCTGAAAGGCGGTATCACGTTGCTTTGAGAACGTACCGTTTTGGTCAACAAAGCGTTGGTTGTATTCGGCTATGAGTGCGTTGAACTTCTCTTGCCGGTTCGACTGCATCTCCGCATACTCGCGGTTCCGCGTTTCTTGTGCGGTGGAAAACTGTGACTGAAATTCAGACGCGAGTGACGTAAGCCTGGTGCGCTCTGTGCCAATTTCGGTTGCCAGCTCTGATAGGCGCTCTTGCACAGCGACAGTGTCGGACTTGATCTGCAAGATAGCCGCCTCCACCTGCTGTGCAAACTCTCGGTTGCGGTTCTCCTGCGATGCCACAAACTGTGACTGAAAATCCGCTGAGAGCGCCATAACTTTGGCACGCTCATCGCTGGTCATAGCTGAGAGCTCGGAGATACGCTGCTCCAATTGAGTAGAATCAAAACGGATTTTCGAAAGCGACTCATTTGCGTGCTGAAGATTCTGTTCGAGAGCCTGCCGATAGGACACGCCTGCGTCTCGCAGAACCATCCAATCGTCCGCCACGAAGGAGTAGGTGATTGCTGGAAGATAAACCAGAATGTTGTCGGCGTGTGAGTTAGCGTTATTAACGTGCCCGGCATTGCCTTCCGTAACGAAAGCGTCTATTTCTGAAAGTGTGTTCTGCAAGGCAGTGGCGATATCGTCGAGAGACCGAGGCTGGAGCAGTTGAGGGTCTGCCCCTGCCAGTCTTTTCCCGGCAAACGTTAGGACCGCACGGATACGCTCAAGTCCGTCAATGCTCGACGGATCAATATCCTCCCGTGCCACCGCTCGGTCGATAGCTGGCCCCAAAGCGGTCATATACTGCCAAATGGCGTGGTTAATTATTCGGTCTGTCCACTGACTCATCTTTCCTCCTCGGGTTGTTGCAAGCGCCTAATCGGGGCAGTTAAACCGTGCCCCG
>JAUSPK010000231.1 GCA_030655735.1 Syntrophales bacterium
GTGGCCGTACTGATCATCGCCTGCCCGTGCGCCCTTGGTCTTGCCACACCCATCGCGATCATGGTGGGAACCGGCCGCGGCGCCCCGGCCGGTGTGTTGATAAAGAATGCCGAGGCACTGGAGATCATGGAAAAGGTAGACACCCTCGTGGTGGACAAGACGGGAACCCTCACCGAGGGGAGGCCGAAACTGGTTACCGTGAGGGCGGCCCACGGGGTCGGGGAAGAAGAGGTGCTGCGCCTGGCCGCCGGTATCGAGCGGGCCAGTGAACACCCGCTAGCCGAAGCCATAGTAAGGGGCGCACGGGAGCGGGGTATTGAGCCGCCCCAGGCCGGCGACTTCCGCTCTGAGACTGGAAAGGGCGTTACCGGGAGCGTCGATGGGCATACGGTCGCGCTGGGCAACGCCCTCCTCTTGGAGGATATGGGGATAGAGCCCGGTGATCTGGCCCGTCAGGCCGAGGTTCTGCGCGCCGAAGGCCAGACGATTATGTTCCTGGGTATCGACGGCAAAGCCGCCGGCCTGATCGGTGTCGCCGACCCCATCAAGGAGTCTACACCCGAGGCGATTCGCGACCTGCACGCCGAGGGGATCACCATCGTCATGCTTACGGGGGACAACCGGGCAACGGCCGAGGCGGTTGCTGGAAGGCTCGGTCTCAGTCAGATCCAGGCCGAGGTGCTCCCCGAACAGAAGGTGGAGGTGGTAAAACGGCTCCAGGCCGAGGGGCGGACGGTTGCCATGGCCGGCGACGGGATTAACGACGCACCCGCGCTGGCGCAGGCCCAGGTGGGGATCGCCATGGGAACGGGGACGGACGTCGCCATGGAAAGCGCCGGTATCACGCTGGTCAAAGGGGACCTGCGCGGTATCGTGCGCGCCAGGCGTCTCAGCCGGGCGACGATGAGCAATATCCGCCAGAACCTCTTTTTCGCCTTCATCTATAACTCGATCGGCGTGCCGATAGCGGCCGGAGTGCTCTACCCCGTTTTCGGGCTGCTCCTCTCCCCCATCATCGCGGCGGCGGCGATGAGCTTCAGCTCGGTATCGGTGATAAGCAATTCACTCAGGCTCAGGCGCGTGGTGTTATAGACGGTGTGGAAACAGATGACGGAAGAACGTTGTGACAATGAATGTTCGTGAAGAGAAAGCTGTAGACAAGGATGCGATATGGAGGGTCCATGCCGAGGCCTTCGAGACTGAAGCAGAGGCCGATCTTGTCAATGCCCTGAGGGAAATCGGCGTTCACTGTATATCGCTGGTAGCCGAGGACGATTCCCTGGTCGTCGGCCACATCCTCTTTTCGCCCGTTGAACTGGTGGGGGATGATTCGGATGTACGGCTGATGGGGCTGGCCCCCATGGCGGTGAGGCCTGCCCTGCAGAATAAAGGGTATCGGTTCTCTGCTGGTAACGGAGGGATTAAAGAGGTGCCTGGCTGAGGGATATGACGCCGTCGCCGTTCTCGGTCATCCGGAATACTATCCCCGGTTCGGTTTCTCCCCTTCGATAAAGTACGGTATACGGTCAGAGTATCCTGTACCGGAAGAGGTGTTTATGGTAAGAGAGCTCAGGAAGAAATCACTGGCGGGAATCAACGGAACCGTCAGGTATCATGCGGCATTCGGCAGCGTATAGCCGGATCCGAAAATTATCAGACAAGGGGGGGCTATGGTCACGGAGATTACCGCGCAGGAGCTGAACACGGAATTATTCATCAATGAGAAGGTGGAGGGGATCAGGGAGGCCGTTGGAGATACCACGGCCATCAACGCCCTCTCCGGTGGGGTCGATTCATCGGCGGTCACGATGCTCGGGCATAAGGCCCTTGGAAAGCGCCTCAGGACCATTTTTGTCGAAAACGGGATCATGCGCGAGGGAGAGGCCGGGCAGGTTGTGGCCTTCTTCAAAAAGCTCGGTGTTACGGTCGAGGTGGTCGACGCACGCAAGGAATTCTTTGCCGCGCTCAGCGGAATCACGGACCCGGAAGAGAAACGAGAGGCGATCACCCAGACCTTTTATCGAGACGTATTCGGGCGCATCGTCAGGGAAAGCGCGGCGAAATGCCTCCTTCAGGGGACGATCCTGACCGATGTCGACGAGACCGTCGCGGGTATCAAGCGGCAGCACAATGTTTTCGAACAGCTCGGCATCGATCCGCAGAAGACCTTCGGCTACCGCATCCTCGAACCGCTCATTCAGCTCCGCAAGGACGGCGTGAGAAAGGTCGGCAAGGCCCTCGGGCTTCCGGTCGACCTGTTCAATCGCATCCCCTTTCCGGGACCGGCCCTTGCGGCACGCGTGATAGGCGAGGTGACCCCGGAGCGCATTGAGACGGTCAGAAAGGCGAATCTCATTGTCGAGCGCCAGCTCAAGGACAGCGGAGCCTTTCAGTACATGGCGATCCTCCATGAAGACCGCGTGACCGGCATGCGCGACGGCAGACGCGACTTCGGTCAGCAGATCGAGGTGCGCTGCTGGGATAGTATCGATGCGCGGATCGCGACACCGACCAGGCTCTCATTTGAAATCCTTGAAAAGATTGCCGGCGAGATCATCCAGATCCCCGGTGTCGTCAGTGTCACATACAATATAGCATCGAAACCGCCCTCAACGATCGAGGCGATCTGAGGGAAAAGGCTGGGCCCCAGCCCCATGTGTCGTGCGTGTCCCCGGTGAACGGTTGGGTGCGCATCTGATTGCAACGGTACACAGAGGAAATGCATATGGCAAAGACGCTCACACAGAAGATACTGGAGGGACACCTGGTTGCGGGTGCATATGAACCGGGGAGTGAGATAGGTATCCGCATAGACCAGACCCTGACTCAGGATGCCACCGGCACTATGGCCTCCCTGCAGTTCGAGGCCATGGGGGTCGACAGGGTGAAGACGGACCGTTCGGTGAGCTTTATCGACCACAATACCGTACAGATCGGGTTCGAGAACGCGGATGACCACCGGTATCTGCAGGGCGTGGCCGCCCGGTACGGCGTCTATCTGTCCCGGGCGGGGAATGGCATATGCCATCAGGTGCACCTTGAGCGGTTCGGAAGGCCCGGGACGACGCTGCTGGGGTCCGACAGCCATACCCCCACAGGGGGCGGCATCGGACAGATCTCCATCGGGGCGGGTGGCCTGGATGTGGCTCTGGCCATGGCCGGGGAGTCCTTCTACCTGACCTGCCCCAATGTGATCTGTATCAATCTGACCGGCAGGCTCCAGCCCTGGGTGAGCGCCAAGGATGTCATACTCAAGGTCCTGGAGATATTCGGGACCAAGGGGAATGTGGGATGTGTCTTCGAGTACGGCGGACCGGGGGTCAGAACCCTGACCGTCCCGGAGAGGGCGACGATCGCCAATATGGGGGCGGAGTGCGGCGTCACCACCTCTCTCTTCCCCAGTGATGACGAAACGAGAAAATTCCTCAGGGCCCAGGGGAGGGAAGGGGACTGGGAAAAACTGGCCGCGGACACGGACGCCCCATATGCGAAGGTGGTTACAATCGACCTGTCCGAACTGGTCCCCCTGGCGGCCACCCCTCACAGCCCCGGCAACATAGCCACCGTCAAGGAGCTGGAGGGGCTGGAGGTACACCAGGTCTGCGTCGGGTCCTGCACCAACTCGTCATACCGGGACCTGATGGTGGTCGCAAAGACTCTGAAGGGCAAAAAGGTGCACCCGGGTGTCAGCTTTATCCTGGCGCCGGGCTCTCGGCAGGTGGTTGACATGCTGGCGAGAAACGGCGCCCTGGCCGACCTTATTGAGACGGGGGTCAGACTGGAAGAGAACGCGTGCGGATTCTGCATCGGGAACAGCCAGTCTCCCCAGACCGATGCCGTTTCTCTCAGGACCAGCAACCGAAACTTCCTGGCCAGGTCCGGAACCAAGAGTGCTAACGTCTACCTGGTAAGCCCGGAGACGGCGGCCGCGGCCGTGATAACGGGGAGGATAACGGACCCGAGGGATCTCGGAATCCCCTATCCCGAAGTCGCGATGCCCGATGTTTTCATCATTGATGATTCGATGATGGTCCCCCCCTCCGATGACCCGGGGGGCGTTGAGATCTTCCGGGGACCCAACATAGGGGCGCCGCCGACCAGCGACCCGCTCCCCGGGGCGGTGGCCGGTGTCGTGACTATCAAGGTAGGGGACAATATCACCACGGACCATATCATCCCCGCAGGCGCGAAGATGAAATACCGGTCCAACATCCCCGCATACTCCGAGTTTCTGTTCGAGGTTGTTGACCCCGAGTTCTACAACAGGGCCAGGGGGGTGAGGGATTCCGGCAGGGACAACATCATCGTGGGGGGGCTCAGCTACGGGCAGGGATCTTCCCGTGAACACGCCGCCCTCTGCCCGATGTACATGGGGGTCAAGACGGTCATCGCCAGGTCCTTCGAGAGGATACATACGGCAAACCTGATAAACTTCGGCATCGTCCCGCTGACCTTCAAGAACAAAGACGATTACGATTCGATACAACAGGGTGACTCCCTGGAGATCCCTAATATCCGGGAAAAGATCGGAGCAGGAGAGCCGCTGATTGTGAGGAACACCACCAGAGGTAACGAATTTGAGGTTGAGTATGACCTTTCGGAGAGGGCGAGGGAGATCGTCCTCGCAGGGGGGGTGCTGTCGCTGATCAGGGATAAAAAACGCAGGAGAGGCATAGATGAGTGAAAAAATCAGGGTAGTTACGCCGATAGTAGAAATGGATGGAGATGAAATGACCAGGATCATGTGGCAGAGGGTCAAGGAAAAACTGCTGCTCCCCTATCTTGACATGGAGATCGACTATTATGACCTGGGCCTGAAGATGAGGGACGATACCGACGACCAGGTTACCATCGACGCGGCCCACGCCATTATGAGGCACAGGGTAGGGGTCAAGTGCGCGACCATTACGCCCAACGGGGCGCGGGTCGAGGAATACGGGCTCAAGAAGCAGTGGAGCAGCCCCAACGGCACCATCAGGGGGATGCTCGATGGGACGGTTTTCAGGGCTCCGATCCTGGTGAAGAACATACAACCGGCGGTCGCAGGCTGGAAGAGACCGATCCATATCGGGCGGCACGCGTACGGCGATGTCTATAAAAACGAAGAAATCAGGGTGACAAAGCCCGGTATTGCCGAACTGGTCTTCACCCCCAGTGACGGGAGTGAGCCAGTACGAAAGGTTATTCAGGAATTCAAGGACCCGGGAATTATCCAGGGGGTCCACAATCTGGATTCCTCCATCCGGAGCTTCGCCACCGCGTGTTTTACATATGCCCTGGACCAGGGGATAGATGTGTGGTTCGGTACGAAGGATACCGTTTCCAAGACGTATGACGCACGGTTCCGTGAGATATTCGAGGAGGAGTATGAGGCGAGCTGGAAGGGCGCCTTTGAGGGGGCGGGGATCGAATACTTCTTCACCCTTATCGACGATGCCGTCGCGCGGATCATGAAGTCCGAAGGGGGAATGCTCTGGGCCTGCAAGAACTACGACGGGGACGTTATGTCGGACATGCTCGCCTCGGCATACGGAAGCCTGGCGATGATGACCTCCGTCCTCGTCTCTCCGGAGGGGTACTTCGAGTATGAGGCCTCTCACGGCACCGTCCAGAAGCACTATTACAAGCACCTCGATGGGGAGGTGACCTCTACGAATTCGACGGCGCTTATCTTCGCCTGGACGGGCGGCCTGAAGAAACGGGGGGAATTGGACGGCACCCCCGAGGTTGCCGCCTTCGCGCAGAAGGTCGAAGACGCGGTCATAGAGCCGGTTGTGGGGGGGGTCATGACCGGTGATCTCATGAGGATTGCGGGGTCGGATCCGAAGAACCGGCAGGTCTCCACGGAAGGCTTTATAGATCACATACGGCAGGCCCTGGAGAAAAAAGTGTACAGGGGGGGACATGGCACAGAAGGGTATCAGAGAAGCGGACGGCAAGGGGATGATGGCTCGTATCCTTGCGGAGTATACCGGCGGGCGATACACGATTCGAAACAGGTTCATATCGGTAGGGCCTGAGACCGATCTTGCGAAACTTTCCGGCAGGCATCCATGGCTCCTGAAGGAACGACTTACGGTCAAGGTCGACCAGCTGATCAAGAGGCGGGGGAAGAACGGATTGCTGCTCCTCAATGCCGACTGGAAGGGCGCCCAGCGGTGGA
>JAUSPK010000232.1 GCA_030655735.1 Syntrophales bacterium
ATACTCCCTCCTTGGCTGAAAATAGTGCTTCCCTGAATAAAAACAATGTTACTGCGCCTTTTTTGCGATGGCAGAGGCGGGGGATTTTTGTGTGAATCATGCTAACTCTATGATATGTCATAGACTCTCGCGAGAGAACCCCTCAAGAAATATGTAGCACACATTGTAAAAAGTTCAAAGGAGAACCTGATAGTATAGCCTTGGATATGAACAGAACCTCGAACAATTGCGAGACATTTCTTGACTTTCAGGGCAAAAAAATGAATACAAGTAAGGGTAAAAGGGTGAATTCGGCATCGCAGTGAATCACCTTCCGGTGGTGCCGCCAGGTATGCAGTATTCCAAAGGTTGACCATGTAAAGGCATAGCCGATTCGCGTGGCGGAAGGATGCTGCGCGTCGGTCGGGGGATCGGAATGGCGGTTACGCCAGCAGATGCGGCAACGGTTATCCTGCTACGCAAGCTGAATGGAGAGGGTCGGTTCGAGGTTCTGATGGCCCTCAGAAATTCCAGGAGTGCCTTTGTCCCCAGCTCATATGTCTTCCCCGGTGGCCGGGTCGAGGAGGAGGACTGCCTTCGGGATATGGAGAATTTCTGCGACGGGTCAGATCTGACAAGGGCGCAGGGTGCGCTCGACGGCGTGTCGCTTCCTGAAAGGGTCCTGGGTATCTGGGTCGCCGCCATCAGAGAGACCTTCGAAGAGGTAGGCCTCCTGTTTGCATGCCAAAGAGACGGAACCCTTCTTTCTCTTGATCCCGACGAAATCGACCGGCGGTTTCTGTCATACCGGGAAAGGGTTCACAGTGGTGAATTGGATTTCACGGAGGTCCTCCGAAGAGAGGAGTTGACCCTTGCCCTTGACCGACTGCACTATTTTTCCCACTGGATTACGCCGGAGATGTCACCGATTCGTTACGACACGAGATTTTTTGTGGCCGAGGTGCCTCCCGATCAGGAAGCGCTCCATGACGGGGATGAGTTGACGAAGCATCTCTGGATAACGCCCGCGGAGGCGCTCGAAGGATACCGGGAGCAAAGACTCCATATGGTGGTTCCCACGATCGTGACACTGGAGGAGTTGTGTTGTTTCGAGACGATTGGTGACGTCCTCGAGTCAACAAGGGGGAAAGATGTAACGGGGGTCATGACGCGGATAGTCCTTGAGGGGGGTGAGATACAGGAGCATGCCCCCGACGGCCGGATCTTCAGGAATCTTGTTCCTCCCCGGTGAGTTCGTGAAACGGGGGGTATCATTCTGGATAAGGGGGGGATATGGCGAACAACAACGAAAACAAGGTAATGTCTGCCAAAGAGGCGATCAGCCGTTTTGTCGTCGATGGTGAGCAACTGATCATCGGCAACTACACGGTGGGAACCTGCGTCGAGCTTATCTACGAGATATGCCGGCAGGGGAAAAAGGGATTCACCCTCTATTCCCAATCGGGTATCCTCGATGTGGATGTCCTGGTCACTGCGGGGTGTGTGGATCGATTGGTCAGCACCTATGTCCTCCGATCCGGGGGGAAGACGGGGGGAGGCGCCGTCGAGCGCGCCCTGCAGGCGGGAACCTTGGAGATAGAGGATTACACCAACTTCAACTACAACGCCCGTCTGGTCGCGGGGATGCACGGATTTTCCTTCATGCCGGTATTCGAGGGGGTCATGGCAACCGACCTCTTCAAAAAACGGGCTTTCATGGGAGAAGACAAGTACCGTGTCATCACCTGCCCCTACACGGGGAAAGAGATTCTCACCGTCCCTGCCGCCAATCCCGACACCTGCATTATCCATGTCCAGCGGGCCGATAAGTACGGCAACGCCCAGTACTGGGGGTCGATGGGGAGCGTCGCCGCCGCGGCCCTGTGCAGCAAAAAGATCATCGTGACCTGCGAGGAGATCGTCGAACATGATGTGGTGCGGGCCAGCCCTCATTTTACGATCATCCCGGCATTCCGGGTCAGCGCCGTTGTCGAGGTCCCCTGGGGAGCGCATCCAACGGAGGTTCTGGGATACTATAACCAGGATCGCTTTTTTTACGGGATGTTCATGAAGGCGAATGCGACGGCCGACGGGGCGAAGGCCTGGATGAACGAATGGGTGTACGACTGCGTGGACCGGGAGGCCTATCTCGATCACTACGCGGAGAGATTCGGCATGGGAATGCTGGACAGGATTCGGGCCAAGGCCTTCTATTCGGCACCGGCTAACTACGGCTCCGCCTTCACCTCCTCCTGGGACGAAGAGGGAAGAGAACGATCCATGGGACTTACCCTGGATGAACTGGAAGAGACCCTGGAGGAAAGGGGGATGTTCTATGAGTAAACGATACACGCTGAACGAACTGCTGATCATTACCTGTGCGAAGGAGATCAAGGACTATCAAAATGTCATTCTCGGTGTCGGTCTGCCGACAACGGCGGGAGCCCTGGCCAAGGCCCTCTACGCCCCCCACGCGACACTGATGATGGAATCGGGGATCATCGATTTCGAGCCCCTGGTTCCTCTCAACCACATAGCCGACGCACACTCCTGCAGGGGCTTTTCGTATTCTACCGATCTTTTCTCGGCCTTTACCATGACCTACCGCGGCTTTGTCGACGTCTGCTTCCTGGGTGTCGGGCAGATCGACAAGTATGGGAACCTGAACACCACCTGCATCGGTGATTACTACAAACCCACGCTCAGGCTGCCCGGATCAGGGGGGGCCGCCGATTTCATGTCCTATGCGAAGCGCACCGTTCTCACCATGCGCGGCGGCGAGTTCGTGGATAAACTGGACTACTGCACCTCCCCCGGCTACCTGGAAGGTGGAGACAGCAGGGAAAAGACGGGGCTCTTCCCGAAGGGGTCGGGACCCTCCATGCTCCTGTCAACCAAGGGGGTCTTCCGATTCGATCCGGAGACGAAGGAACTGTATCTCGCACAGATCCACCCCGGCGTGACGGTGGAGGACATCAGGAGAGACATCCCCTGGGATCTGAAGGTGGCTCCCGATTTGACCCAGACGGAACCCCCCTCGGACAGGGAGATCGATTTTGTCAGGCAGTTTGCCCCCGCCCAGTCTGCGGGGAGGGAGCTGGCGGTTGAACTGACCATCGGAGCTGTCATGGGACGGTCCAAACAGCGGGGCAAGGAACAGCCCTGATGCTATGGAACAACGGGCCAGGTGTCATTCCAGGGGCGCGCCATCTCGTAGGCCCTCGAGGCCTGAAGCACCAGATCATCCCGGTGGCGCGGACCGACGATCTGGAGCCCTGCCGGCATCCCGCTCTCTGTGAGGCCGGCCGGCACGGAGGCAGCCGGGTGCCCCGAGAGGTTAAAGGGATAGGCGAAGGCTACCACGTCGAGAATGGAGATGGGGCGGCCGTCGATCTCGGTCGGGGGCGGTCCCCCGGCGGCAAAGGCCTCCGTGGGCATCGTTGGTGTGAGGAGAAGGTCGAAGCGTTCAAAGAGGTTCCAGAGCACGCGGTTCTGCTCGGTCTTGATCCGCTGCGCCTCGATGAGCTGTTCAAGCGTGAGGGAACGGGCCTCTCCCAAGGATGCCACCAGGGCCCTGCTCATCTCACGGCCGTATTTTTCTATGTTTTCATTCAGGGTTCCGTAGATGTTGAGGCTGAAGAGCTTTGACCAGGCGTCGACGACGTTGGGTATGGCCTCCTCGAGGAGGACCACGGTATGCCCCATCTCCTCGAAGCAGCTGACCGCCTCCTCGACGCGGGTCATGACATCATGCTGGACGGTGGCGTATCCCAGGGTGGGGCTGAAGGCGATTGTGAGACCCCGAGGGATACGATCCAGGTTTTCCAGGTAGGATGTCGTGGGTCGGGGGAGCGAATCTGGCGCCGATGGATGATATCCCGCCACGCAGTCCAGATAAAGGGCAGCATCCTCCACGGTCCGTGTCAGGGGCCCCGGGACGACGATGGGGTTCATGTTGAGGATCGGGAGCGGTCCCATGGGGATCCTCCCGTAGGAGGTCTTGAGTCCGAAACATCCCGTGTAGGAGGCGGGGATGCGAACGGATCCTCCGCCGTCGGAGCCGGTCGCCATGGGAACCATGCCGGCGGCCACCGCCGCGGCCGACCCGCCGCTGGATCCGCCCGGTGTCCGTTCGAGATTCCAGGGGTTCCGGGTGGCCCCGAAGAGGCGGTTCTTGCAGAATCCCGTTGATCCGAACTCCGGCGTGTTGGTCTTCCCCACCACAATGGCACCGGCCTCTCGCAGGCGTGCCACCTGTACCGAATCCTCGGCGGCCACATTGTCTTTGAAGGGGACGGAGCCGAAGCTGGTCACCATTCCCCCGACATCCTCCAGGTCCTTGACGCCGATAGGGAGCCCCGCCAGGGGACCCGGGTTTCTCCCCGTTGCGAACGATTCCGTGGCTGCTCTCGCCTCATCTATCGCCCGGTCGGCATCTATGAAAACAAAGGCGTTTAGTGAAGGATTTGAAGCCTCTATTCGTCCCAGCGTGTCTTCCATCACCTCCAGGGGTGTGACCTCCCCAGAAGTAATGAGACCGATGAGTTCCCGCGCCGACGTATAAGAGATCGATGGCATCCCGCTCCCCCCTCTGTATTGTCTGATTGTTGAGATACGGTAATAAAAAAATCTCGTCCGGTCAAGGGAATAGGAGAGGCTAGTGGGAAGAAAACCCTCCGCGCCATGTACCGGCGGGGCGGTGGC
>JAUSPK010000236.1 GCA_030655735.1 Syntrophales bacterium
TAATGAGGGCACGGATATCGCCGAGAAGGGAAGGAGTGATGGTCCTTGACCTGACCGGCACGAAGAAGAACTTTGACCGGGCCATCCTCTACCTCAGGGAACTGGGTCTGAGCGTTGAACCCCTCTCAAAGAGCGTCACCAGAAATACCGATAGATGTATGCACTGCGGATCATGCCTGGCATTCTGTTCAACCGGCGCCCTCTATATCGATAACAATACCATGGAGGTCGTCTTCGATCCAGAAAAGTGCAACGGCTGCGAACTGTGCGTCAAGGGCTGCCCTGTACGGGCGATGACAATCAACCTCCTGTAGGCATACCCCCCCCCCATTTTTTTAGATATAATCTCCTTATCCAAAAATATTTTTTGAGTCGCGTATCCCCGTTTTTCCGATGGGTTAAGACTCAAGATTTTATATTCCAACAGCCAAATGAAAAATATTTCTTGACAACATTACAAGACAAGGGTACTCAAAAGTCAACTAAACGGCCGGCTGGCCGGTCGAGAATCGGCCAATTGGCCGGTGCTCCGGATGTTGCTTCATCTATGAAAATCCATAACGGTTTCGTTGGGGGGGGATATTCATTCATGTTTGGAAGAAACCTGGAAGAGAAAAAAAGCTTTATTGCCAAAATAGCCGGAGAGATCTTTTTCGACAAAGGTTTCAAGGAGTCCTCCCTGCATGATATTTCAATAAAGGGAAATATCAGCAAGGCCGGCATCTATCACTATTTCAAAGCAAAAGAAGACATACTGTCATACATACTGTTTCAAAATACAGAGTATGGCATCCAGGCGCTGGAGGATTCCCTCAAAAAAAGCGAAGGGCAGCATTTACCCCCCCAGGAATCACTAAGAGAACTCCTCAAAACCTACGCAGCCGCTCTACTGAAAAACCGAAAAAACAGCCTGCTGGTTCTTCGCGAACGCCATCAGCTGTCCGGGAAAAGCAGACAGACATTACAGGATAAAGAGCGGGCACTTTTTCAGCTCCTCAAAAATCAACTGCGCACTGCCAGTAATATAAACAGGGCAATCGACGTCAATTTGGTTTCATTTCATATATTGTCATCGATTCACTGGATGGGATATTGGTTTGATGAGAAGGGCTCCATTTCCAAAGCCGAGGCTATCGATCAAACCATCACTATCATCTTCAACGGAATACTGAACAAAAAAACCTGAAAAGGCGGTAACGATGCCGGAGCTTATACTTGAAGGAGTTGGTTTGCGATTTGGTGGCCTGCAGGCACTTGATGATGTGAATTTTCGGGTCGAGAAAAATGAAATCCTGGCCATCATAGGACCAAATGGGGCCGGCAAGACATCCCTCCTCAATTGTATCAGCGGTTTTTATAAACCCCAGCAAGGGGACATATCCTTTAACGGCATGGACCTGATAAAAACGCCGATCCACAGAAGAACGAAACAGGGAATCGCGCGTACCTTCCAGAACATCGAATTATTTAACGGTTTGACAGCATTGGAAAATATCTTGGCCGCTCGTCATGTACACTTTGAAACAGGTGTTGTGCGGACGGCGCTTCACTACGGGAAGGCCCGTCGTGATGAAGTTCGTCACAGAGAAATTGTCGAACAGATAATAGATTTTCTCGAGATTAAACCGGTCAGGAAAAAGGTTGTCGGATCTCTCCCCTATGGGATGAGGAAGCGGGTGGAATTGGGGCGGGCGCTGGCAATCGAACCAACGCTTCTGCTTTTGGATGAGCCTATGTCCGGAATGAATGTTGAAGAAAAAGAGGATATGGCACGGTTCATCATAGACATCTATGAAGAAAAAGAGATCCCCATAATCCTCATAGAGCATGACATGGGTGTTGTCATGGATATATCGGATCGCGTCATCGTCCTGGATTTTGGAAAAAAGATCGCAGAAGGATCGCCTGAAGAAATTGTGCAGAGTGAAAAGGTTATCAACGCATACCTAGGACAGTAACTTTCGGGGGGAATTAAAGTATAATGAATGATTACGATACCTTTCCCAAGCTTCTCGTTCAGCAGTATGAAAAGTGGCCCGATAATGTGGCCATGAGGAAAAAAGATTTCGGAATCTGGAAAGAGCATACCTGGCGGGACAGCTATGAGAACATGCAATACCTGTCGTTATGCCTTCTTCACCTTGGGCTCAGGCGTGGTGATAAGGTTGCCGTAATTGGAGAAAGCGAGCCGGAGTGGTTTTGGGCGGAATTCGCGGCACAGGCGGTCGGAGGTATACTGGTCGGCATCTACACCGACATGGTTCCGGCCCAGGTCGAATTCATGTTCAGTCATTCAGACTCTACCTTTGTCGTTGCAAATGACCAGGAGCAGGTCGACAAATTCCTGGAAATCAAGGACAACATTCCCGCGTTGAAAAAGATCATCTACTGGGACCCCAGGGGTCTGAGGCATTATGACGACCCTCTCCTTCTATCATATTCTGAAGCAATAGAATTAGGGAAAGCATACGAGAAGGATCACCCCGACGCCTTCGAGGAAAATATCAGCCTGGGCCGCGCCGACGACATAGCAGCCCTGTACTACACATCAGGAACCTCCGGAGAGCCCAAGGCGGGTATGGTCTCACACCGGTCGCTCATCAGCTCGGGGACGTCATTTCTCGACTACAATTCCCTGACCAGCGAGGATAATTTATTTTCGTATCTACCGGCGGCATGGATCGGGGAAGGCATGTTCGGCACCTCTGCCCATCTGGTGGGGGGTGTAGTCCTCAATTTCGCGGAAGAACCGGAAACGGTGCAGGAGGACATGCGGGAGATCGGCTCCCATGTCGTATCCTATGGACCGCGGCAGTGGGAGGACATGGCGGGGATCATCCAGGTGAAGATCCGTGAGGCCGCTCCGATCAACAGGTTCCTCTACCGTCTCTTTCTCCGGGTCGGATACATGCGGGGCGATCTGATCGAGCGGGGGCTCAAGGGGAACCTCTTCCAGAGACTGCTCATCTTCCTCGGCGACGCACTTGTCTTTTATCCGCTGCGCGAGAATTTCGGCCTGCGCAACTGCAGAATCGCCACAACGGGGAGCGCCGCCATGAGCGTCGACACCTTCCGTTTCTGGAGCGCCCTGGGGGTCCGTCTCAAACAGGTATACGGGAGCACCGAGGCGGGGTTTGTGGCCGGCCATCGCTCCGAGGAGATATTTTTTGAAACGCTGGGCAATATCAGCACCTCAGCCGAGGTCTCCATAGCGGAGAATCAGGAAATAATGGTCAGAGGGCCCCAGATCTTTTCGGGATACTACAAAGACCCCGAGAAGACAGCGGAGGCCATGGAAGATGGATGGGTACGAACGGGTGATGCCGGGTTCATCGATAAAAAAGGCCACTTGGTATTTCTGGATCGTCTCAAGGATCTGAGCAACCTT
>JAUSPK010000237.1 GCA_030655735.1 Syntrophales bacterium
GAATGAGGAATCTGCCATGGAGGCATACAGTTCCTGCTGTTCGGTCTCCATAGCCTCAATCTTCTGTGGCAGGCCCTCCAGTTCGCGTGCCTCCTTGAATGACAATTTTCTCGGCCCCGCGGGCCTTGATTTCTTTCTTGCCTTCTTTTCAGGCGCTTTTGTCTCTGCCACCTCTGCCGGTCGTTGTATCAGCCAGTCGTCATAGCCGCTGGCATATTCCTGTACCCTGCCGTCCTCCTCAAAGACAAGGGTGGACGTGACTACATTATTGAGAAACGCGCGTTCGTGGCTAACGAGAAGAACCGTGCCCTTGTAATCAAAAAGCAGCTCCTCCAGAAGCTCCAGGGTCTCGGCGTCCAGGTCATTTGTCGGTTCGTCCAGCACCAGGATATTGGCAGGCTTTGTGAAAAGTTTAGCCAGAAGCAACCGATTTCGCTCGCCGCCGGAAAGGGTTCCGACCGGTGAGCGTGCCCGGTCCGGGGTGAAGAGAAAATCCTGCAGATAGCCGATGATATGCTTCGGTCTGCCATTAATGGTCAGCGTGTCCTTGCCTTCTCCGACATTATTGATGACCGTGTCATCTTCATCGAGCACGGCCCGATGCTGGTCAAAATAGGCGGCCTCAAGATTGGTGCCGAGCCTGACGGTGCCTTTTTGCGGTGTAAGGTCTCCGAGCAGCAAACGAAGCAGTGTGGTTTTGCCGGAACCATTCGAGCCGATAATACCTACCCTGTCGCCACGCAGAATCGTGGTGGAAAGATTCCGAATAACAGGCGTATCATCATAGCCGAAGGTGACCCCTTTTAACTCTGCAACCAGTTTTCCCGACGGCACCGTATCCTGGATCCGCATCCGGGCACGGCCGACAAGTTCCTTCCTGGCCCCGCGTTCCTTACGCATTTCCACAAGGTCTCGAACCCTTCCCTCATTTCTGGTACGCCTGGCCTTGATCCCCTGGCGTATCCATATTTCCTCCTGGGCAAGTTTTTTGTCGAAACGAGTCTGCTGGGATGCTTCGGCCGCGAGTGTTTCGGCCTTTCGTCTCAGATACGTATCGTAATTGCCGGGCCAGCTCGTAAGAGTTCCCCTGTCGAGATTAACAATACGGGTCGAGAGTTTTCTGACAAGCATCCGGTCATGAGTGACAAATAAAAGGGAGATGCTCGTGTTTAACAAAAATTCTTCCAACCAGGTTATGGCATCGATATCAAGGTGGTTGGTAGGCTCATCGAGAAGCAGAAGATCCGGATCGCTCACCAGTGCAGAAGCCAGCAGAACCCTTCTTTTCATACCCCCGGAAAGCTCCGAATACGTTAAATCCGCGTTCAGCTGAAGACGGGAGAGAACGGTTTGCACACGCTGCTGGGCCTGCCAGCCGCCCGCGAGCTCCAGCTGGTGCTGCACCGCTTCCATCTCTGTCAGCAGATGTTCGCCGCCGGAACTCAAGCTCACCGAGATGTCATGGTAGCGCGTAAGAAGTTTCTGTAATGAACCAAGCCCGCCGGCAACAACCTCAAATACCGAGCCCTTGAGATCCAGCGCCACATCCTGACCGATATGAGCAACACGGACCCCCCTCTGTCGAATAATGGTGCCGCTGTCCGGTTCAAGGTCTCCGGAAATCAATTTCATAAGAGAAGATTTGCCTTCGCCATTGCGACCAATCAGGCAGACCCGTTCCCCTGGGTCAATCTGAAGGTTGATCTCCTGCAGTATGGGCGGGCCGCCAAAACTGAGTGTTATATTCTGTAGGCTGATGAGAGGCATGGAGGGCTTGTATACTCTTTTGGGTTTTATGGCAACTGTATCAGCGGGGTGTTCACGGAAAGGGTCAGCCCCTCTCCTAACCCGCCGGTGAAAGCCCGTACGTTTGAGTGATTGGTTGTGCGGCAGACTGTATACCTGCCCAACATCTGCGAGAAATCACGGCGATATGGCGAAATCCCAACCCATTTCAATCGCCAACCACTGCGGAAGAAGCATTCGTGACCGAGAGAAATCCACGCCTGCGTTTTCGATATGCTCCCTTATTGCCTCTGAAAACGGACTTGTCGCCGTTACAATGGACTTGAGCACCGCCGGAGCGCCCTCTGTCGATTCCGGATCGAGGGTTGCGCGGCACAATCGGGGATGCGAAGAGACCAAATGCGTTCGACACACGACTGGCCTCACTGGATAGGCGATGCATGCGTCATTTACCAGAAGCGGGCAACAAGGCCCATAATTGGAAAGATCTATCTCCTCATCGACCTTGGCCGAGGGATATCTGCCCGGCCTGGAATTATCCCATTCATGCCATTGATGCGTTCGCTCCCTGAGATCATTTATCTGTTCTACTGACAGTGCCCGCTTTACATATTGCACCAAGGTGCGGGCCTCTGCAATGTTCGTAAGGATATGATATCGGCAACAGTGACAACAGCCCATTTTACAGGTTGGAATGATGCCCTCTTCACTGCGCAGCCGGCCCAGTTCGCGTGCAGTCGCTTCATCCACAGAAGAATACACGCCGTTGACGAAGTTCTCTTGCGGTGTAATGGGGATATCGGCCCCGAATTCCTCAGGGCCCATACCGAGATCACTATTTACAATCAAGCTCACATCATTTCCTTTTTTTCGACAGGAACGGCCAGGATGATAAAATCTAACCGAAAGATCTCTCAAAAAGGTCATTGATTGCTTTGCGGCCTTCTTCAGTCAGGTTTCGCGTTCCCGTCCCGCAGAACGAATCATAACTGATGACCGGTGTGTCTTTTTCCCAGGCGCCGTCCTTCCACGTAGACCAGTCAGCGGTTTCCTGATCGAAAACGCTCACCGGCCGGTTAAAGAATCTTGCCAGTTCAACAGCCCAGCCTGTTCCACCTTTAACGGTTCCGTCTTCCATGATTATTCCCACCACTATAACCTGAAACCCTTTGTTCACCATATGGAAAATAACCTGGATTATTTTTCTTATTTTGTCGGCATGAGTATACCGTCTCCCCATGCGTTTGGAAACAATCTCCATGCTGACATCACCCAATTTCAATTCCTCGTCACGTAAGATCGTAACATTCTTTTCACGAGTCAGGTTATGTCCCGGGAACGAAAAAGTGACTTCACCGATTCCCCACTTCTCTGCATTTTCTCCAAAAGCAGTTTCCGCGCCTTTCAGTCCACCACTGAAAAATTTGATTTTTGAACAGTCTTTCATTACCTTCCTCCATATCTTGTAATAGTTAATCAATTGCCGACAGGGTACATTCCACCGATCCCTCGATCTTAACGGACACCCTGGCACCGCAATCGCTCTCTCGAAATCCGGGTTGTATCAGCAGCTGTCAGATTATTGTCTTGTGTTCAACCAGCAGACGGCACACGATCACGCAACCAATGCGTCTCCCATAAAAACGCCATAATCGCATTATTCGAATATACCAGGATGAAATGTATTCACAGAATATGTCTATGCGACGATTCAGCAGGTGAGCGCTTCTATCACACTCCTGCACGCCTGTCAAAGAATATGGATGAAAATTGTCCGAGACCGGATGGTAATAGATCACCAGAAGAACCAGGGATATCCCCAATATTTCCCTATATTTCATAGACAAAAGATATCATCTAGTCCTGTTTCAGCGGATATGTCCGGGGAAGCGCCAGTGGCGGCCGCTGTGATCGCGCCCGCACCCAGTTGATGGCCCCAAGCACCGAGGGCTGACTGATGGTCCGTAGCTCAAGCAAACGTTTTCCCGGAAAATTCATCAGCATGACACCGATCAGGATGGTCAGGATTCCCTGTCCGGGCATAAACAGCATAACGATACCCGCTACAACAAATACAACACCCGCAAGGTTTTTTACGATAAGATAC
>JAUSPK010000033.1 GCA_030655735.1 Syntrophales bacterium
AGGGCGAGTGATGTTGGGACATTGCTCTTAGTTGATGAGGCCTTCATAGATTTTGTAGAGGAGGAATCTGTCAAGAAAGAGATCTTCAGGTTTCCCAACCTGATGGTCATAAGGTCAATGACCAAGTTTTTTGGCATTCCGGGGCTTCGTATCGGTTATCTAATGGCCGGAGCGTCTTGTATCGCAAAAATCAGGGAGAATAAACCGCCCTGGACGGTCAGTTCCCTGGGACAGAGGGCAGCGGCAAAGGCCCTTCTCGATGGAGATTACATAATGGATACAAGGGAATATGTAACAACTGAAAGGGAGTTTTTGAGAGATGCATTGGATGAAATCCCTAACTTGAAGACCTATGAGAGCGCAGCCAATTTTATCCTCGTCCACATGGCCAACCGGATCGGCTTAAACTCCACGGAGCTTAGAGACCGACTGTCTCGAGAAGGCATACTGATAAGGGATTGCAGTACTTTCCAGGGCATTGGGACACGTTACTTCCGGATAGCTGTAAAGAGACGCGAAGAGAATATCGTCTTGATCGAAAAGTTGAAAGAGATTATAGGATGATAGTTTTGGTGACAGGCGGGGCCAGGAGCGGCAAGAGCAATTTTGCCCTGAAACTGGCGGAAAAATTAGAGGGAAAGAGGCTGTTTTTAGCCACGGCCGAGGCCCTTGACGAAGAAATGGGGCAGAGGATTCAGAGACATCGGAAGCAGAGGGGCAACCGGTGGGATACCCTCGAAGAGCCTATCTATCTCGGAAAGGCGCTGAGACCGGCGCTGGGTTTGTATAAGACGATCGTTGTTGATTGCCTGACCCTCTGGATGTCCAATCTCCTCGACAAATACCCGGATCATGATGAAAAAGTAATGGAAATAATAGATGATTTCTTTTCGTGTCTCAGTGAGTTTAAGGGCACACTGATTGTGATCTCCAATGAAGTAGGGATGGGAATAGTTCCGGATAATAAACTGGCGAGAATATACAGAGACCGGCTCGGTCTTCTCAACCAGAGGATGGCCGAGAGGGCCGAGAAGGTTTACGTACTCTTCTCCGGCATCCCTCTGGAGGTGAAAGGCGCCAAATATAGAGTGTGAATAGGAGAAAATCAGAGATGAAAGACTTACAACTACAACAGATATTAAACAGTATCCGCCCGGTGAGTAAAGACTATCTGGAGCGGGCACAGCGGAAGCTGGACAATCTCACGAAGCCCCGGGGTTCTCTCGGCAGACTCGAGGAGCTTGCCCGGCGGTACGCGGCTATCAGGGAAGACCTGAGCCCGTCGGTGAAGAGAAAGGTGATATTCACCTTTGCGGGTGATCACGGCGTTGTGGAAGAGGGGGTGAGCGCCTACCCGGGACAGGTGACCGTTCAGATGGTCCTGAATATGCTCGCCGGGGGAGCCGCCGTCAATGTCCTTGCCGCCCATGCGGGGGCGGAGGTAGTTGTTGTGGACATCGGCGTCAATCATGATTTTGAACCTGCCGGGGGGCTTGTTGTCAGGAAGGTGGGGTATGGGACGCGGAACTTTACGAAAGGCCCCGCCATGACCCGTGATGAAGCCCTGCGGGCGATATGGACCGGCATCGATCTGGCGGAGGAATATGCGAAGGGTGGTATGGATATCGCGGGGACGGGAGAAATGGGAATAGGAAACACCACCCCCTCCAGCGCGATCCTGTCGGTATTGACGGGTCTTCCGGCGGAGGCGGTAACGGGGAGGGGGACCGGCATCGATGATCAGGTGCTCAGGGTGAAGACAGCCGTCATAGAGAGGGCCATAACCGTGAACCGTCCCGACCCCGATGACCCCCTCGATGTCCTTGCCAAGGTGGGCGGTTTCGAGATAGGGGGGATAGCGGGTCTGATTATCGGCTGCGCCGCCCGGCGGATACCGGTAGTCGTGGATGGCTTTATATCGACGGCGGGTGCCCTGATCGCCACCCGGATGAATCCCGCAATCGATGAATACCTGTTTTATGCGCATCTGTCCTCTGAAGCGGGGCACAGACAGACGCTTGAAAGGATGGGGCAAAGGCCCATCCTGGCTCTGGATATGAGGCTGGGGGAAGGGACGGGGGCCGCGCTGGCCCTGTCGGTCATCGAGGCCTCCGTCAAGATCATGAACGAAATGGCGACCTTTGAATCGGCGGGGGTGGATGCGGCACTGTAGCATGACCCCCCTGTATATGGGTAGGATGGCATCATGATGAAACGCTTTTTGACTGCGCTGGAGTTTCTCACGATCATACGGGTGCCGGGGGATCGCGGCGTCGGGGATGAAGATCTGGGGGGATCGATGGCCCTCTTCCCCCTGGTCGGCCTCCTGATAGGCCTGATCCTTGCGGGGGGTAGGTATGTCCTGGGTATCGCACTCCCTTCATCTCTGGCGGATATCCTCGTTATCGCGCTCCTGGTGATCGTAACGGGCTGTCTGCACCTGGATGGGTTCGCCGATACGATCGACGGCCTGGCGGGCGGCGGGGACAGGGAAAAGACACTCGCCATCATGAAGGACAGCCGTATCGGCTCCTTTGCCGTCGTCGGCCTGATACTCATACTCATCCTGAAGGTGGCGGCTCTGATGGGGGTGCCTGAGGAGATCAAAAGCAGGGCCCTTATCGCAGCGCCTGTCCTAGGGAGGTGGTCAACGGTTCAACTGGCGGCATGGTTCGATTATGCCAGGGCAGGATACGGGACGGGACGGGCCTTTACCCGAGGTGCGGGGAGAAGGGGGGCCGTCATCTCCACGCTCATAGCCGCCGTCATTGTTGCGGGAACATTCGGGATCAGGGGTCTGGTGATGCTCCTGGTCATTGCGGTCCTCACAGCCCTTTTCGGTCTCTTCTTCAAGAGACGGATCGGGGGGGTGACGGGGGATATTATGGGCGCGGCCTGTGAGGTGAGCGAAACGGCCCTCCTGATCCTGGTCTGCGCGCTCTTTGTATAACTTAACATTCATACGATAGGAGTGGATTTTGGATACACCAACGAGATTGTACCTGATACGGCATGGACAGGTGGCGAACTTTTTAGATGAGACCTATAACGGCCATAAGGATGTGGATATAACCGCACGTGGCGTCAGACAGATGGAGGCGGTTGCGGACAGGCTTAGCGATGAGACCCTGGCGGCAGTGTACTGCAGCGACCTGATCAGGACGCGAAGGGGGGGTGATATTATCGCGGCGCCCCACGGCCTGGAACCCCAATCCCGCCCCGCCCTGAGGGAACTGGATGTCAAACCGTGGGAGGGGTTGAATGCAGATAGCGTGGAGGAGCGGTTCCCGGGGGCCTTTGATGCGTGGAAAAGGCAGGGGGCCGACTACCGAGTACCGGGGGGGGAGAGCA
>JAUSPK010000039.1 GCA_030655735.1 Syntrophales bacterium
CCGGGGCCTTCACCGATGCCAGGAAAAGAAAGATAGGGCTCCTTGAACATGCAAGCGGAGGAACCTTTCTCCTGGATGAGATAGGTGAGATGAACCCTTCCATACAGGCAAAATTTCTCAGAATGCTCGAAGAAAACCATATCCGCCGCCTTGGAGGCATAGATAATATTCCCATCGATGTCCGATTCATATTTTCCACTAACAGGGATCTGGGGCATATGGTCAGTGAAGGAACCTTCCGCGAAGATCTTTTCTACCGAATAAGTGTTGTTCCTATCAGTATACCGCCCCTGAGGGATAGAATCGAAGATATCATGCCGCTGGCCTATCACTATATCGAAGAGTTCAACACAAAATTGAACAAGAGCGTGAAGGGGTTTACAGCCGATGCGGAAAAAATTCTTAAGAAATATCACTGGCCGGGAAATGTCAGGGAACTGAAAAACATTATCGAAAGGATCATGATCCTTCAAAGCGTAAGCAACCTCATTACTGCTGATAATATTCCCGCAGAGATCAAGACCGCAGCGCCCCAGACGCTGGCGATACATACCGGTGATTTTTCCCTCCTGAACGCCCCTTACCCGGCAGACTATAGAAGTGCGATCGATGAATTGACAAACAAAATCAAAAAAGAGATCCTTGGAAAGGCACTTGAGGTCAACCGCGGCAATAAGGCAGCTGCGGCACGCCAACTTGGCATTTCACGGTATACCCTCATACGTGAACTCAAGAAACTGGAAACCAGCAGCCCTTTCGATACTGCCACCCCATAAAAGTGCGATATACGAACGAACAGTTCTATATCTGCACGGTTTACGTGCTTTTGCTCCTTCTGGCTGTCCCATGCGTGCGTTTTTGTGCGAGAAGAGCACATATCCAAAAAGCCGTTCACCAAGATACCCATAAATCTCCCCCCCATTAACACCACACGATATATTGTTCCCCCAATCAGATTTGATAACTACCTTAATCTTTTAAACAATTCAAAAATTAACTTTCTATCGTCAATTCTCATTCTGGCACCATTGTTGCTTATGTAATGAATAAGTTCTTTAAATGGTCTTGGGCGAGTGATGAGAGTCTCATGGACGACACAACAAAGAGAAATGAATCAGAGCAAGGCTCTGAAGAAAAAAATCCGGGCTCTCGGGGGCTCGATAGGGATCAAGATACAAGACAGCCGGCTGCCTTGACGTCATCGAACAACGGTGCGGATGGAGATCTCAGAGAAACGAGATCAAAAAATGCCGGCCTTAGCGAAGAGTTTTTCCTCTCGGATCTTTCGGGAGAGTAGAATATTTGCCGGTGGGTGGTTGTATGTTCCCTCCTTTCCGCTCACCGGCCCCCCCCAAATCCGGGGGACAAGATGTATATTATCGTTTTTGGCTTTATATGCCGGTGGGTGGTTTTATGTTCCCTCCTTTCCGCTCACCGGCCCCCCCCATGTATGAATCTGAGAGATTTGTTTCCCATCGTCTCTCTGTTTATATAGTGGGTGGCGGAAGGTTTTTAGCCTTTTGCCACCCGCCACATCACAAGAAAAGTGCTTTTTATTTTATCGTCAGACATTAAACCTGAAATACACGACGTCTCCGTCATCAATGACATACCCCCTCCCCTCTATCCCAATAAGACCTTTTTCCTTTGCAGCGGATATGCTCCCCGCCCTTACAAAATCTTCGTAATGCAGGACCTCTGCCCGTATAAAACCCCGTTCCATGTCGGTGTGTATCTTTCCGGCGGCATGAGACGCCCTGGTACCCTCCGGAACTGTCCAGGCACGAAGTTCTGAACCCACTGTGGTATAAAAGGTGATCAGACCCAGCAGGTTGTAACCGGTCCTGATTAGTTTCTGGAGCCCCGATTCACGTAGGCCAAGATCTTCAAGAAACTCCCGTCTGTCTTCCTCGGGGAGCACTGCTATCTCCGCCTCCATGTCACCACAGATAACAATTGCCTCCGATCCGTCCGCGCTCGCTATCTCTTCCACGACAGTGACGTACCCACTTCCCTCTCTTAATTCCGATTCACCGACATTGGCAACATACAAGACCTTCTTAACCGTAATAAGGTTCACCTCTCTCAGCACCGCCTCTTCTTCGGGATTCAGTTCGATATCCCTTACCGGGATACCCCTCCCCAGCGACTCTCGTATCATGTGATACAGTTCCACCTCACTACGGTGCTCCTTGTCTCCCCCCTTTGCCGACCTCTCCAGTTTTTGTATACGCTTTTCGACGGTCTCAAGGTCGGCCAGAAGCAGCTCCATCCTGACGACCTCAATATCACCCGCAGGGTCTATGACTCCGTGAACGTGAGCCACATCGGGATCATCGAAACAGCGTACGATATGCACGATCGCATCCACATCCCGTATGTTGCCGAGAAACTTATTCCCCAATCCCTCGCCCCTGCTAGCACCCTTCACCAGACCAGCGATGTCGACAAACTCCATCGTGGTATAAGTAAACTTGGAGGGATTTATGACTCTCGCGATATTTTCCAGTCTTGGATCGGGAACAGAGACGATGCCGATATTAGGATTGATCGTACAGAAGGGATAATTCGCCACCTCGGCACCGGCGGCGGTGAGGGCATTAAAGATGGTGGACTTGCCGACGTTCGGAAGACCTATGATTCCACACCTGAACCCCATAGCTGCCTCCATATAAAAAAGAAAGGGGGATGGATTCCTCCACCCCCCTTCATTTTGTATCCTGCCTCTTCGGATCAGTAAATCAACTGATAGAGGTAAATAATCGCCGGAGCGGTAACAAGAGAAACTACCGCCATCAGCTTGATCAGGATATTCATCGCAGGTCCTGAGGTATCCTTGAAGGGATCGCCGACGGTGTCGCCGATAACGCTGGCCTTGTGCGCATCGGAACCCTTACCGCCGAAATTGCCCTGCTCGATGTATTTCTTCGCGTTATCCCATGCGCCACCTGCATTAGCCATCAGCAGACCCAGGATCACGCCTGTCAGCGTCGCGCCAGCGAGGAATCCTCCCAGCGCCTGGGGACCGATAAGGACACCGACGAGAATGGGGGCCAATATTGCCGAAACACCGGGGAGTATCATCCTCTTCAGGGCCGCGGTCGTGGCAATATCCACACACCTGTTCGTGTCGGGAGGTGTCGTCCCCTCCATGATGCCGGGAATCTCTCTGAACTGTCTTCTGATCTCGTTGATCATATCAAAGGCCGCTTCACCGACAGCGGTCATCGTGAGGGCAGCCAAGAGACAGGGGATCAACCCGCCCAGGAATACACCGGTAATAACGTGCGCCTCGGTCAGATCGAGAGCAAAATTCTCAAAACCGGGGAAGGTCTTCACCGTTGCAGTGTAGGCCGCGAACATGGCCAGGGCTGTGAGCGCCGCCGAACCGATGGCGAAACCCTTACCGATAGCAGCGGTCGTGTTACCCACCGCGTCGAGGCCGTCCGTGATCTCCCGTACCTCCGGAGGCATGTGGGCCTGTTCCGCGATACCACCTGCGTTATCCGCAATCGGACCATAACTGTCGACAGACATGGTCATACCGACCGTACCCAGCATACCGACACCGGCAATAGCTATACCATAGATACCGCAGGTTATGTAGGACAGCCAGATAGCTATGGCTATACAAAACACCGGGGCTACCACGCTCTCGAGACCGACGGCAAAACCACTGATAATGATTGTCGCGGGACCGGTTTGAGACGACGCGGCTATCCTGACAACGGGCCCACGGGCCGTATAGTATTCCGTGATGGCGCCGATCAGCATACCGGCAATGATACCGAGGAGAACGGCCCAGAAGGGTCCCAGGGCACTGATCACCCCCAGACTAGTCAGATACTCGGCAGACATCCCCGCCGTAGTGTACTTGACTACGAAGTACGAGGCGATAATGAAGAGAATCCCCGCGATATAGAGAGAATTACTCAGCGCCGACTGGGGTTTCATATTCTTGAGGAAATTAAACAGTCCAATTCCGATGACCGATGCAAGGAGTCCGACAATGATGAACAGCATCGGTAGCATCATCCACTTCATCGCCATTCCTTCCACACCAAGACCCATCGTAGCACCGATCGCGATGGCGGCAATAACGGAACCGCAGTATGATTCAAAAAGATCCGCTCCCATACCGGCGATATCGCCCACGTTGTCTCCAACGTTGTCCGCGGTAACACCCGGGTTTCTCGGATCGTCTTCAGGAATACCCGCTTCAATCTTTCCGACAAGGTCGGATCCCACGTCGGCCGTCTTGGTGAATATACCACCGCCGACACGGGCAAAGAGCGCTATCGAAGAGGCGCCCATGGCAAAACCGTTGATGACAACGGGATCTGTCCCTGCGAAGAAGTAGAAGAATATGCCAAGTCCGACCAGCCCCAGAGATGCAACGGAGAGTCCCATAACGGAGCCACCGAAGAAGGCTACTGTCAGTGCCCTGCCCTGTCCATGCGTCCTGGCCGCCTCAGCGGTCCTCGCATTTGAGAGAGTGGCCGCCTGCATCCCGAACACACCGGCCATCAGAGAGCAGATAGCCCCTGCCAGAAACGCCACGGATGACATTGGGTTATCCAGGGCAAAGAAGAGCAAGAGGAATACGACAACGACAAAGATCGCTATGATCTTGTATTCCCGCTTCAAGAAGACCATGGCACCGTCATGTATCCTGTCCATGATCTCAACCATTACGTCGCTACCCGGGGAAAAGGTCATAACGTATCTGTAAATTATGAACGCCAGCACCAACCCGATGAGGCCCCATAACCACGCATAATCCACCAAAAATTCCATAGTCCCGTTTATACCTCCTCGTTTGAGTTTTGTGTGATTCTTATATTAACCCTATTCATCGCCGCATGAACGCCGGATGAAACAACTTCAAACACCGCATCGCATGCCCGTTCAATGACATGGGGCACTGTTTGCATCTCGCTTTTGGAAAACCGCTCAAGCACATACCCTTCGACCATCTCTCCTGCAGGCGGTCTGCCTATACCCACCCGAATCCTGGCAAACTCAGATCCGTCAAGGTGATCAATGATAGAGAGCAGCCCCTTGTGTCCTCCGGCTCCGCCACCCATCTTTATCCGGACATCACCGGTCGGAAAATCCATATCATCATGAACAACAAGTATCTCTTCGGCGCCTATCCCGAAATAACGGGCCAACTTTCCTACTGCAACCCCACTGAGGTTCATAAAGGTCTGGGGTTTTGCCAGAATAACCGGAACCCCGGAAACCACCCCCCTGCCGAGGCAGGAGTCAAACCTTTCACGGTTAATCTCAATACCTTCCGTCCGGGCCAGGGCCTCCAGGACCAGAAACCCTATATTATGCCTGCTGTAAGAGTACCTGACACCAGGATTTCCCAGTCCAACTATAAGTTTCACCTGTCCCCCTGTCGGAGAACCGCCACTATTCGGACTTTTCCTCTTCACCCTCCGGTTCAGCAGAAGCCGCATCTCCCGCTTCCGTGACCTCTCCTTCTCCCTCTTCACCTTCAGGCACTTCTTCTGTCATCAGGCTCACCCGCGTGGGAACCACGGCCACGATGGCCACATCATCGTTATCGAGAAGCTGGATCCCATCTTTAACGACAAGATCAGCAACCTTGATGGAATCACCTATACCAAGGTGACTGATGTCTATTTCGATAGATTCCGGGAGATCGGAAGGAAGGCCCGATACCTTCACGTCCCTTTTGAGCTGTTGCAACTCGCCGCCATCCTCTATGCCCGCCGGGGTACCCGAAAAGATAACGTGAACATCCACCGTGAGGGTCCTGTCCATCCTGATTTCATAGAAATCGACATGCACCGGCCTTCTGTTTATCGTGTCAATCTGCAGATCTTTGATAACCGAGAGTTTTTCGACCTTTTTGCTCGTGCCGGCCTTTATACCGAGCTTTACAAAGACCGTCTCTCCCCTTCCCTTGACCAGGGTTTTGATCAGTTCGGAAGAATTCACCTTGATCACCATCGGTTCAGCCTTATATCCGTAGAATGTCGCGGGCACGAACCCCTCCGCTCGCAACCTCCTCGAAGGACCTTTTCCGACCCCCTCACGTACCTGAGCACCTAATGCAATTGTTCTCATCTCCAACTCCTATTCAAAAAGCTCAAAACTCATAAATTCATACATCGACCGGCCCGACAGCCTCTACCCCCGGGCCTTACCCCCTATAAACAAAACCACGGACTCTAAATAAAAAGCGAGCTTATAGATTCATTATAGTATATCCTCTTTATCGATTCACTCAACACACCCGCCATCGAAAGAACCTTTATCTTTTTGCAGGCCCGAGCCGTTTCATGCAGGAGAATCGTGTCTGTCACAATAACCTCTTTTATCGTGGAAGAGCTCAGCCGTTCTATGGCAGGCCCCGACAGCACGGGGTGGGTACAGCAGACGGAAACCTCTACCGCCCCCTCATCCTTCAGAGCCTCGGCGGCCTGGACTACCGTACCGGCCGTATCGATCATATCGTCGAGAATGATTGCGTTTTTACCTTTTACATCACCGATGACATTCATCACCTGTGATTCATTGGGGGTGTCTCTCCGCTTATCGACAATCGCCAGCGTGGCACCCAGCCTCTTCGCAAAGGCCCTCGCCCTCACGACACCCCCCGTATCAGGGGAAACAATTATAAGTTTACCGGGGTAATTGCGTTTTACGTATTCAAGGAGGATCGGCGTCGCATAGAGATTATCGACCGGAATATTGAAGAATCCCTGTATCTGACCGGCATGGAGATCAACCGCTATAACGCGGCTCGCTCCGGCTGTTGTAAGCAGGTCCGCCACCAGCTTCGCCGTGATAGGCGCCCTCGGAGCGGCCTTTCTGTCCTGTCTTGCATACCCGTAATAAGGCATGACGGCGATGATTCTGTCGGCGGACGCCCTCTTCAAGGCGTCTATCATGATGAGGAGCTCCATCAGGTTATCATTGACCGGTATGGAGGTGGACTGTACGATAAATGCATCCATCCCCCTCACATTCTCATCAATTTCAACACTCGTTTCACCGTCGCTGAAGGTGGAAACAGAGGCCCTGCCAAGAGCTATCCCCAGTTTCTTACAGATATCCTCCGCAAGAACCCGGCTGGAATTACCGGAGAAAATCCTCATTCTCTCTAACATCGGCGCTCCTCTTTTCTACAAACTGGTTGGGGCGGGAGGATTCGAACCTCCGGATGCAGGAATCAAAGTCCTGTGTCTTACCGCTTGACGACGCCCCATTATATCGAATATGCCGTGAAGACCGATCCGACTTGGGCTTCTTGTAACCGTCTCTCGGCCTTCTTCGCATCATTCTCATTCCTGAAAATACCGAAAACCGTGGGACCACTCCCCGACATCAAAGAACCCACAGCCCCATGTGCCATCAGAAGTTCTTTGATCTCCGACAAGACAGGGTACAACCGCAGGGACACCTTTTCCAAATCGTTGTAAAGGCCTTGTGCGATATGGGACGTCGTTAGAAATCGGGGCATCCTATATTTTATTGGTTCTTTTGTCAATCCCAATCTCAACCTTTCATAGATATCCCCGGTGGAAACCTCAAAGCCGGGATTGACCAATACAAAACAGAGGCGGGGGATACCTTCCACCGGTTTGAGGCGGTCGCCTATGCCGGAGGCAAGGGCGGTTCGTCCAAAGACAAAAAAGGGGACATCGGCCCCCAGCCGTGCCCCCATGCGCATAAGTTCCTGTATGCTGCAGGGTGTTCCCATCATTTCGTTCAGGACGACAAGGGCAGTCGCGGCATTTGAGCTTCCTCCCCCCAGTCCCGCCGCTACAGGAATCTTCTTGTGGATCGTGATCTCCACCCCCGTGTGCCCGGGCACCTGAGCAAGGATTTTTTCGGCCGCCCGGTAGACGATATTGTCTCTGTCCTCCGGGAGTGTGCTTCCCGGGCATTTCACCAGGATTCCTTCGCCCCTCAGGGCAAATCTCATATCATCGCAGAGGCTTATCCTCTGCATAAGGCTGAGAATGTCGTGGTACCCGTCATCTCTCTTTCCCAGGACCCTGAGAAAGAGATTTACCTTCGCCGGAGACTGCCTGACGATCATGGCTTTTCCGATTCTTTCACATATCTCATCCGTGATTCGGACAGTACGCCCTCGAGCAGTTCCTTCTCGCTTTTATCGAGATTCCCCTCTGTTTTTTCCTTCAACATCCCCAGGATATCTATTGTCTGCTTCGCTGCTTGGAGGTCCTTCTCCTTTTTGCCCGAAACGGGGTCGGCCAGTTCCCCCAGATTGAAAATCACCGACGTATACAGGGAGAGTATGAAATTATGGAAATTCATCTCGGGCACCCGGTAGTGCTCTTCTTTTCCCTGCTCGGCTTTTTCACTCTTGGTCTCCTGGGCCGCTCCTTCAGGCTTCTGCTCGGGCTGCCGGCCAGGCTTTGTATCCTCTGCATCCTTTGCCGCATCCTCGCGTGCCTTACCGTCTTCATCAAACATTCTTCTGTCCTTTATAACAAATCCCTTTTCGCCTTTATTCTCATCCATGGTTCCCTCCAGAATGGTACTTTTGATCTCCCCGTATCGGGAATAACACCTAACACAAACATCCGAGAATGTCCACGGATGGAGTCACCCCTTGAGAGATAGACAACGGATCAGGGGCCTGAGCCCTGAAACCCGGCCCCCTGTCTTGCTCCGTGGCGGCACAGGTTGGCATCAGACCTGTCGCATCGCCCTCAATCGTTCCACCCTTTTTTCAACCGGGGGATGCGTGCTGAAAAGGTTCGCCATGGACCGGCCGGTAAAGGGTTTCACTATGAACAGGTGGGCCGTTGACGGATTGGCATTCATCGGAGTAGTCTTCGACACCTGTGACAGTTTCTCAAGGGCATTCGCAAGTCCGGAGGGTTTCCCCGATATGCGCGCGCCTCCCTCATCGGCAAGATATTCCCGTGACCGTGAGATGGCCATCTGTATGATGGTCGCCGCTATCGGCGCGAGAATGGCCATAATAATGAGACCGAATATCCCTCCGCCTTCATCATCATCGTCCCGCCCAACCCCGAAGATCGCCGCCCACCGCGCCATACTGGCCAGCATCATGATGGCGCCTGCAACGGTCGCGGCGATGGAGCTGATCAGTATATCCCTGTTTTTGATATGGGTCAGTTCATGGGATAGAACCCCCTCCAGTTCATCCCGGTTCAGAAGTCCGAGAATTCCCTCGGTTACGGCCACGGCCGCATGGTTTTCGTTCCGCCCCGTTGCAAAGGCATTGGGCGCATTCCCCGGAACGACATAGAGCCGGGGCATGGGGAGACCGGCCCGAAGTGACAGATCCCTGACCAGGGAATAGAGCTCGGGCGAGTCGCTCTCGGACACCTCTCTGGCCTTGTACATCTTCAGAACTATCTTGTCCGAGAACCAGTAGCTCCCGAAGTTCAGCACCATCGCAACGATAAAGGCTATGACCACGCCGCTCTTCCCGCCGAAGTATCCCCCTATCAGTATAAGAAGGCCGGTTAAGGAACCCAGCAGGATAACCGTTTTCAGATTGTTCATCGACACACTCTCCTGTCCCGTCTCGTCCACAAGAGTCCCCTGTGGATGAAACCTATCTACTCTCAAGGTCACTGCGCTAGGGCCTACAGCTTGGATCTTTTCGTAAAGACTATTTCGCCGTTCCCATCCATGTCGGCGACGATATCGTCGCCCTCTGAGATCTCCCCCTCCAGTATCTTTGTGGCCAGGTTGTCCTGTATAATCCGCTGAAGGGCCCTCTTCAGAGGCCGTGCACCATATGTGGGACTGTAACCCTCCTCAGATATGTATTCCTTCGTCTTATCCGTCAGTTCGAGGTTGATCTTCCTGTCCTGGAGTCTCTTCTGTATCAATCCGATCTGGATGCCGATGATGCCGCGGAGATCCTCACTGGTGAGCACCCTGAAGGTGATAATATCATCGATCCGGTTGAGGAATTCCGGCCTGAAGGTCGCCCGCAATACCTCCATCGTCTTTTTCTGTCTCTCCTCTTCTCCCAGAGACAGATCCTGCATCCACTGACTGCCTATGTTGGAGGTCATGATGATGATCGTGTTCTTGAAATCGACCGTCCGGCCGTGTCCGTCCGTCAGCCTCCCGTCATCCAGTATCTGGAGGAGGATATTGAAGACGTCCTGATGCGCCTTTTCTATCTCGTCGAACAGGATCACCGAATAGGGCTTTCTTCTGACCGCTTCGGTAAGATATCCCCCTTCATCATACCCAACATAGCCGGGGGGCGCCCCGATCAGACGGGAAACGGAGTGCCGCTCCATAAATTCGGACATGTCCACCCTGATCATCGCCTGCTCATTATCGAACATGAATTCTGCAAGGGCCTTAGTGAGTTCCGTCTTTCCCACGCCTGTCGGTCCCATGAATATGAATGATCCGATCGGCCGGTTGGGATCCTGCAGACCGGATCTTGCCCTCCTCAGGGCGTTGGAGATCGTATGGATGACCTCATCCTGGCCGACGACCCGCTGCCTCAACCGTTCCTCCATATGGATCAGCTTTTCCACATCGCTTTCCATCATCCGTGTCACGGGGATGCCGGTCCAGTTTTCCACGACCTGTGCAACATCCTCCTCGTCGACCTCTTCTTTGAGTGTCTTTTTATCCTTCTGGAGCTCTTCGAGCCCCGTGGTCTTCTCCTCCAGTTCCCTGTTCAGTCTTACCAGTGTATCGTATCGGATCTCCGCCGCCTTTGCCAGATCACCCTCTCTCTGGGCATTCTGTTCCGCGGTCTTGTATTCCTCTATCTTCTCCTTGATCGACTGGATCTCCTTGATGGCATCCTTTTCTGCAAACCAGTGTTCCTTCATCTCATCTCTGGATTTCCTCAAGGTCTCCAGTTCTTTTTCTATACTGTCAAGCCGCCTCTTCGACGTCTTATCGTCTTCCTTCTTCAGGGATTCTCTCTCGATCTCAAGCTGCATGATCCTCCGTTCCAGCACGTCTATCTCGGAGGGAAGGCTGTCCAGTTCAATCCTGAGACGGGAGGCCGATTCATCTATCAGATCGACCGCCTTGTCGGGGAGAAACCGGTCGCTTATATACCGGTTCGAAAGGGTGGCGGCGGCTATGATCGCAGAATCCTTGATCCTCACCCCGTGGTGGACCTCATACCGCTCCTTCAGCCCCCTGAGGATAGCGATGGTGTCCTCCACCGTGGGCTCTCCAACGACGATCGGCTGAAATCGCCTCTCGAGCGCGGCGTCCTTTTCGATATATTTCCTGTATTCATTCAGGGTAGTGGCCCCGATACAGTGCAGTTCACCCCGTGCCAGGGCGGGCTTGAGCATATTCGATGCGTCCATGGAGCCTTCGGCGGCCCCTGCCCCCACCATGGTATGCAGTTCGTCGATGAACAGGATGATCTCCCCGCTGGCCTGGGTCACCTCCTTCAGGACGGCCTTCAGGCGATCCTCGAACTCGCCCCGGTACTTGGCTCCGGCCACCAGCGAACCCAGATCAAGACCGACAACCCTCTTCTTTTTCAGATTGTCGGGGACGTCACCATTGATTATGCGCTGGGCCAACCCCTCTACAATCGCCGTCTTCCCCACACCCGGCTCCCCGATAAGCACCGGGTTGTTCTTTGTCCTCCGGGAGAGCACCTGCATGATCCGCCGTATCTCGTCATCCCTCCCTATGACCGGATCGAATTTTCCCTGCAGTGCCAGCTCATTGAAATCACGAGCGAAGCGTTTGAGGGCCTGGTACTTGTCCTCCGGATTCGGATCGGTAATCCGCTGGTTCCCCCGTATATCCACCAGGGCCTTCAGGATCGCATCCCTGTTCACGCCCCGGCGCTGAAGTACTTTCCCGGCGGCCCCCGCCTTGTCATCGGCAATCGAAATCAGGACATGCTCCACGCTGACGTACTCATCCCCCAGCCGCGCCGCCTCGGTCAGGGCCTTATTCAACAGATCGTTCAGCCGGGGCGTCAGGTAAGGATGCCCCGCGCCGGAGACCTTCGGAAGTCCCCCCAGGCTCGCCTCGATCTCACCGGCAAGCTGCTTCGGTTCAGCGCCGACCTTTTTCAGTATCTCGGACACGATCCCCTCCGGCTGTCGTATGAGGGTCAGAAGGATATGCTCCGCATCAATCCCCTGATGGCCGTACCCGCCTGCCAGCCCTTCGGCATCCTGAAAGGCCTCCTGGAGTTTCAGTGTAAATTTATCAAATCTCATAGTGGTCACTCCATGCCTTTTTCGATATCGACAAACAGTCTCCCCTTCTTAAAGATCCGCACGGTCCCGGTGGACTCCGAAATGACAATGGCAATCGCACCGGTGACACTGGTAATACCCGCCGCGGCTATATGTCTGCTCCCCAGTCCCTGGGGGAAATCCTTGTTCTCCAGGGCGGCGCTCAGGTGTCTTCCGGCCGT
>JAUSPK010000042.1 GCA_030655735.1 Syntrophales bacterium
TCGCATAGGCCAGCTCCAGGGGCTCGCTCGTCTCTTCCGTCCCCACCGCGGCGTTCCAGAGCACATCCTCATTGCCGAGTCTCTGCACCTTCGGCGCCTCCGCCGGACTATAGCCGGCGAAGAGGGCCGCAATGCCAACAGCCAGAGCCCCCATTCCGTATTCAATGAATTGTCGTCTGTCCATGGGTATCCTTTATATCTTTCTGTTCGTTTTCTAAAAACATGTCGATCAGCTCGACTGTTACCCGGTAAAAGGGTTTCGGCCTCGCCAGCGCAAGCTCCTCTCTGAGATTCGGGATCCAGTCGAGATGGTCGGTTATGAAGCTTTGAATCTGCTCGGAGGTTCCGTCGCGATAGAGGAGGGCGAGGAATTCAAGCTCCAGGATCAGGTGATCGGGGGTGCTCCGAAACTCCTCTGGAACCTCCAGAGATGCCTCCCGGTACACATCCAGGAGATGAACCGCTGGGTCTCCCATGACAAGCCCCTTCGATGCGGCGAACACCATGCCGCATTTCTTGTCGCCCGCCCAGGGTTTATACGTCGACTCCACCAACGAAACCGTCTTCCCCCGGTAGGATCCGAAGAGACGCTGATATTCCTTTGTAAGGGCAGACAGAGATCTCTTCATGCCTTTTCTTCCGAGAAGCGTTGTCAGCAATTGTGGCTTTTCTCCCCACCGGGAAACGCCCTCGGTGAGGAACGATCGAAGCCCCTGCTGTTCCAGATCGGCCAGCAGGCCCTGGTCCGGCGGCGCCAGGAGCGACGCGGCAAAGGTGCAGAAGGTTTCTTTCTCGTTCGTGGTCACTATTCTCAGGCCTTTCGATAATAAATACGGGGCTTGGTGTTCAGCGTGCCCTTGAAGCGCCGCAGGTGGTGCCGATTTTTGGCGATGTACCGGGAGATATCGCTTTCGGGGTCATCCATGTCACCGAAGATGCGCACACCGGTCATACAGGTCGTCACGCAGGCAGGGACTCCCCCCTCTTCCACAAATTCGATACAGAAGCGGCACTTCTCCACGAAGCCCTTTTCGTTGATGATACGGACGTCGTACGGGCAGGCGGCGATGCAGTACTTACAGCCGATGCAGTCTGTCGGATTCACCAGGACGACCCCGTCGGCGCGCTTGTAGGAGGCCCCTGTAGGGCACACCGAAACGCAGGGGGGGGTGTCACAGTGCTGGCACTGTATCGGCTGAAACTCCCGCTGAACGTCGGGGAAGGTGCCGTACTCCCGCTCATCCAGAAAATTATACGCGGCGGTCGCCACCAGATTGTTCTGGTTCTGGCAGGCCACGCGACAGGCGTAGCAGCCTACGCATTTCGTTTCGTCAATGACCATTCCGTATCGCGGCATAGGGTTCCCTCTCAGGCCTTTTTCAAGGTTACGATGATTTCCGAAGACATGGCATGCCCTACCGCCGGATCAAACCGCGTGGGGAGGAAATCATTATACGACACGCCCTGATCGTAGGCCGTCGTCAGATGCTTGGAAAATATCCCGTAGCCGCTGGGAAGCCAGACGCAGGATGGATGAAGCCCCTCCGTCAGCCTGACCCTGATCTTCCCTTTGCCGACCAGGGAGGTAATCTGCACCAGGTCTCCGTCATCAAGGCCCAGCTTTTCAGCGCGGGCGCGATTTATCCACAGGCGGATCAAATCGTAGCGGTGACTGATTGCCATCAGGTAGGACGTATTGGCCGTCATGGCATGGGTGTGGTTGGCCTGCTTGCCGTGGATAAGGCGGAACGAATGAGGGTCCTCTTCATCCGGCGAGACCAGCGGCGCCTCCCAGCGGGGGATCGGTGGGTACCCGAGCCTCTCAAGGGTGGCGGAATAGATCTCCACCTTTCCCGACGGCGTATTAAGCTTGCCGCATCCTTGCTTCCACACCTCTCCAACCGGCAGCACCCCCTTGGCCTTCAGCTCAGCCAGGGAAACTCCCAGGGGTTGCAGCCGCAGTTCGTTAGCCTCCTCCAGGGTGAAATTGAAATAACGGCCCACACCCATCGCCTTGCCGAGTTCGGTGATGATCTGAAATCCGGAACGGGTATCGAAGACGGGTTCTACGGCCTTCTGCGGCAGGGTGACCTGGGCCTGCTTCCCCGAATGGTTGGTATCTACCGCCTCATCCGCCTCGACATAGAATGGCGCCGGCAGGACGTAGTGGGCGATAGAGGCGGTTTCCGACAGAAAGGGGTCGATAACCACCAGGAGCTCCAGCTTCTTGTATCCGGCGATGACCCGTTTGGGGTTGGGATTCGTACGGAGCGGGTTGTTGTGGTAGACAAAACCGCACTTCAGCTTTCCGCGCAGGGCCAGCTCGGGGATGGCATGAGAGATGCCGTCCCCGTAGGCGCCTAGGGGATATCGTCCGGGCATCCCCGTCCCGTCGGCCTTTGGCACGAGCGGCCCTTCCGGCACGGGATGCACCGGTTGCAGCTCCCCCAGTTCGGCCGATTTGGCAAAGTAGACGCCGCCGGTGCGGTCGATATTTCCCAGGAGGCTGTTGAGGATGGCCACGGCCCGGGCGGTCTGAAAACTGTTCAGATACTGTGAGCCGAAGGCCCCGTGGTAGCCGCAGTGTACCAGTGACCGGGGCTTCTCCCCGGCCATCTGCCGGGCGACCCGGGCGATGGTCTCGGCGGGGATATCGCAGACCTTCTCGGCCCACTGGGGTGGATAGTTGATAATCTCGTTTTCCAGCTGATCGAATCCGACGGTGTGCTGCTCGACAAAATCGGCATCGTAGAGCTTCTCCTCGACGATCACGTTGATCATTGCCAGCAGGAGCGCCAGGTCGGTTCCCGGCTTTACGGGGAGCCACTCATCGGCGAGGATTGCCGTCTCGTTGCATCGAGGGTCGACGACGACCAGCTTGGCCCCCTCCTCCCGGGCCTTGACGATATCCTTTACCTGCCCCAGATCGATTCCGGCGGCGGGATTCCGGCCGACGATCATAATGAACCGGGCATTCTTGAGATCATTCGACGGCAGTTTGCCTGTGGTGAAATTCCAGCCGGCGTTGCGGGCGGTATAACAGGTGGAGCCGTGGGTGAAGTAGTGAGGGCTCCTCATGGCGTGCATCAGGCGCAGGGCGTATGCATGGTTGGGCTGGGGAAAATTCACCCAGAAGATCGTGTCGGGGCTGTTGTCCAGAAGGAGGGTGTTGATCTTCTGCCCGATCTCTTTGTATGCCTGCTCCCAGGAGATGGGTTCGAAGCGTCCGTTGACCCGCTTCAGGGGGCCGCGGACTCGGTTGGGGTTGTAGAGATCATGGAGATACCCATGTCCCTTCGGGCAGAGCACCCCCTGGTTTCCGTTGGCCTCCTTGTTCCCCTCGATCCTCCAGATACGACCGTTCTTGACAAAAGCGAAGATGGCGCACCGATTTCCGCAACCGTTGCAGAGGGTGGGTACCCGTTTAACCGGCGCCTGCTCGCTCGCCAGGGCCCATCTACGGAAATCCAGGGTTCCCATGGAGAGGGCAACCGTCGTGGCCGCAGTCCCTTTCAGGAAGCTGCGACGCGAGATTGTGAACTGTTTGTGATCCATACGCCCCTCGATCTGGTACGAATCGGGCAAGAAAAAATGTGGGCACCCGCACAGAGTGTCTGTAGGTGCCCACCACAGCGGTTGTTTAACGTTCTACCGGATAGCCGGCCATCACCCAGCCCGCGTCTGCGAGCGGCACCAGGATGACATTTGTCTAACCCATGTCCTACAGGACCTTGGTGGCCAAAGCAGCCCGTCCACCCGATGCACAGTAGACGTAGATCTTGGCGTTCAGGTCGGGAATCGCCTTGGCCACCTTGAACTCCAGGAGTCCGCGTGGGACGTTAATCGCCCCGGGCAGGTGACCGGCAGCAAATTCACCGGGCTCGCGGACGTCAAGGATAATGGCCTTCTCCTTTTTGTCGATAGCGGCCTTCAGATCATCAGCGGACGCGGACTTCACCGCCGCCTTTGCCGTGGAGACCATCCCTTTTACCACAGATGCGGGATCCTGCAGGGCTGTCGCAACACCTACAGCGGAAAACGCCAGAGCCAGCACGGCCACCACAATTACAATTCTTTTATACATGCTCATGGAACTCTCCTTTCTCATGTAGGGATAGGAATTCGAACACTCCCACTATTTTATATTGAAGATAACATATAGACGGGGATATCGTGTGTCAATGTAATAAAATAATTCGCACTGATCACCAGGGCTTGTTCCCCTTTTAAGGAGAATGCAGAATCTTCGGGCTGAATGGTGTTAGTGTTAAAGGATCTTGCCTTTGGAAAGGCTGGAGATATGCGTGAATCACGCCCTGTCGAAGTGTTATACGAGAATGTCAGGGCTTGGATAGCACCTTGATCCACTTGAGCATCAGGGCGACATGAACGCGATCGCCAACGGCGAGACCCATTCGCTGCGCAACCTCCGTCGGCTGTTCGGCCAGGATGGTATGCCCGGTAACCCGTAAGCGGATCAGTGTGTGCCCCATCGATGGTGTCAACCGATCAATCCGGCCGATATATCGGTTGATATGCGGACCGGGGATGGGATTCTTTGACAGATAGACATCGCGTGGCAGGATGGCCACCTTCCTGACCGTCTCCCCGTCGTCGGGGACAACGATGACCAGATCGCCGCTTCTGATTTCCGCCAGCCCTCGTGTAAGCCTCCGGTGCGTATCGCAGGGAAAGATGTTGGGTGAACCGATAAATTCGGCCACACGCTTAGACCTAGGCGAAAAAAAGACATCTTCCGGCCGTGACAGCTGCTCGATAGCCCCGTCATGCATAACGGCTATCCTGTCGGCCATCTCTTCCGCCTCACGCTGGTTGTGTGTCACGTACACGGTCGTTATTCCCAGTTTCTGCTGTATAGCCTTGATCTCTCTCTGAAGATAGATGGATGTTCCGCGGTCAAGGCTGGTAAACGGCTCATCAAGGAGCAGCGCCTGCGGCTGTGTAGCCAGTGCACGCGCGATGGCCACCTTCTGCCGTTCCCCCCCGCTTAACGTGCCGACATAACGGTGCGCGATATTCCCGAGCCCCCAGGTATGCAGCAGGCTGTTGATTCGCGCCTCGCTGTCCTCACCGTTTCGCTTCTGCGCATTCAGACCAAAGGCGACATTTTCTTGTACGCTCAGGTGGGGGAAGAGAGCCAGATTCTGAAAGACGTACCCGATATTTCGGCGGTAGGGCGGTAGCTCGTCAATCTGTGCTCCATTAAAAAGGACATTGCCTTCGTATGGTATAAGACCGGCAATAACATTCAGCAGGGTCGTCTTCCCGGCCCCGTTGGGTCCGAGAACGACAAGGAATTCTCCGTCGTGGATCTTCAAATCGATGTTGTGCAGGATGAAATTGCTCACCCCTCGCAGTTCGATACCGGGCATGTCATCTCCACCTGGCGGTCATGGTATGTTCCATATATATAAAGAAGCGCTCGAAGACAAAACACATGGCGGACAGTATGATAAGACATACGATGATAATGTCGACCCGTACCAGGCTTTCCGCCTGCATGAGAAGGCTCCCGATCCCGGTCGGAATCGCCACCATTTCAGCGGCGATGATCACCCGCCATGCCATTCCTGATACGAGTCTCAGCCCGGTAAAGATGTTGGGGAACGCCAGAGGGATGATGACATGCGTCAGGATATACCATTCCGTGGCGCCCAGGGTCCGGGCGACCTGCATATAGTTGCTGTCGATCCCCTTGATGCCGGTGATGGTGTTGTAACAGACGGGGAAAAAGCAGGCGATGAATATGATGGCAATCGGCAGCAATTCGTTGATCCCGATCCAAAGCATCAGAAGGGGGAGCCATCCGAGGGCGGGTATCGGGTAGAGCAGGCTGATGACGGGGCCGAAGGCGTTTTCGGCGACCTTCTTCCACCCCATGAGGGTTCCGACGATGAAACCGCACAACGAACCGGCCGTGAAACCGATGAGAACCCGAATCAGGGAGGGAAAGAAGTTTTTCCCCAGGACACCGTTTGCGGCAAGGGAAAAGAATTCCCGGACCACCCCGGTAAAGGGGGGAAAGAAAAAACTGCTGGGAGCGAGATGGAGGCGTGCGACTGCCTCCCACAGGCCGAGTAGAACCAGGATCGGGAGTACTCCAGATATGAACCTTGATTTATTCATCGCTCAGAGGGCCCGCAAGGAGCGATCGGGCATCGACGCCATCTTGTATATAGCCTAACCGCTCGATATAATTGATGATGTCTTGAACCATGCCGGGGTCAATGTCCGTGCGAAATTCGATTCTCTCCATTGAACGGAGCAGGACCTCCGGTGTAATCTCTGTCGTGCCGTTCCTCCCTGCCGGGGTGCCGTGCGAAAACTTTTTCCCCTCGATGGAAAATTTCCGGGCCAGTATCCGCGCCGTCTCCTCCCTGTTCAAGTTGATCCAGTCCGTTGCCTTCTGTGTCACCGCCACCAGCTTTCTCACGCTCTCGGGATCGGCCTGTATGAGTTCTTCTCTGACGACCAGGACGCTCCCCTGCATGCCGGGCCAGACATCCCGGCTCGTGAGCAGCATTTTCGCGCCGCCGCTCTCGGTCATGGTTGCCCAGTGCTCCGGCAGAAAGGCCGCGTCGAGCTGGCCGGTCCTCATGGCCAGGATCTGCCGGGACGGCTTCATGCGCCGTACATTCTTCAATACCTTCTTCTCATCGAGGTGGTAGGTGTCGATCGTCTTGTGCATCAGGACATCCACGGCGCCCCCCTCCCTGACACAGCCGATACGTATCGAGGGGTCTTCCAACTCCTTGACGGTCCTGATCCGCTCCGGATTCACTACGAGGCCGTATCCGTACCGGTGGGTTCCCGCGACGATCCGTATCGGTACCCCCGCGTTTTTGTATACGTTAATGGCCGGCACCAGACATATATACGCCGCCTGGATATCCCCCCTGGCCAGGGCCGCGGCCAGGGCCATCCCCGTCTCATAGCTTTCGTAGGCGTGGATATTGAGACCGGCACTGGTGAACCAGCCCTTCTCCATCGCCACGTAGGCGCAGGCGGCATGATCCATGAACTCGACGGCGATACCGATCGAGGGGGCAGTGCCGTCTTGGCGGTCTTCAGCACATGCGGGTTGCCACAGCAGAACAGCCATCAGTGCCGTTATCAGAAGCAGAACAACGTGAAGGGCTTTTGATTGTAACCGTGCATGCATGAAGCAGCTCCCCTTACCGCGATTCATAGCAGAGGTGATTTAATCCCAGTAGCCGTGCCGTACCCGCTATGCTCGTGCCGTAGAAGTACAGGGGCGTTCCGGTATCGCTCGACAGAGAAAGGATTCCGGGGAGTGATCCGTTCGCGACACTGGATCCGGTGGCCAGGACGAGATCGCTTTTCTCAAACAGGTGTTTCAGTCCCGGGTCATCCCCCCACTCGATGGATATGCCATACTTCACCTGCCCCCGGTTCTCTTCGTCCCGGTCGATACACCGCACGCGGTCCTTCCCCATGGCCCCTGCCAGTGCTTCAAGGATGGCGGGTTGCAGACTGATCATTCCCACGGATTGCGGGCCGAGGTCCCGCACATATTCTGCAATTTTTTTCGCGCATCGCTCCGGCCCCTCATCCTTGCAGTGGAGGGTTCTGAGATCGGGGTGCACGTGTCTCGCCACGGCGTTCAGGGCGGCGATAAAGAGGGCCTTCTGTCCGGGACTTGTGAGTTTCAGATCAGCAATTTCCTGCAGGCTACCGCGAAAGCGCGAAGGGGAATCGGTGTACGCCTGGCCTTTGCTGCCCATAAATTCGGCCTGCATCAGGAACTCCTTCCCCTTCTGCAGGGGGAAGTCCTTCCGGTTCGGACTGCCGATCGCTTCAGCCGGTGTCAGCACCGATGACTCTATCACGACCGCCTTATCCAGCAGACCGTGATCGCCGGCAATTTTGATAAATGCGTTGCGAAGTTCCTCATACAACATACGTGCACCTCGGCGTATGAAAGGTTCGGACGAGTTTTTCTAACGCACCCCCGCGGGTCCCTTCTCATCAACGGATGAAAGGTATGCCCGCTCTCCCGTACAGAAGGGGCAGATATCCTCCGTGTCGGATCGAAACGGCTCCCTGCACCGTGCGCACAGGCGGATGTTCTTCTTTTTCTGTTTCCCCAGATATTCGGGGCCAACCCGGACATGCTCCACCCTGTATATGCCTGATCCTGCTTCCTGCAACTCCTCCAGAAGGCGCTTCGTATCCTGTTCGCTTTTGGGGGTGAGCTTCAGAAACCACGCCTTGAGCTCAGGCCACCCTTCCAGTTTTTCTACATCGAGAGAGACGCGTACCCCCTCTCCCCCGTATTTCTCAAAGAGGGTGAGGGCGAACCTCCCCGTATCGATCACGCGGAGCCAGCCGTTCCCGATTGTGCAGGGCGTCAGGAGCTGGATCGTATCCGGAAGACAGCTGGTGGTTTCGCTGATGGCGTCGAAGAAGGTCCCCTCTGGCAGATTCCTGCGGGCAAGATCGATCATAAACCCGCCGGTAACCATGCCGGGGGCGACGCGCCCATGAAACTTCTCAACCATCTTCAGATACTGCTCAAACGAATAGGGGCCTATGGTAGACATCTTTTCACTTCCTTTCAAAATACCATCAATATCCCGCCGTCCCGGCCAGGGGAACAGCTAGGCGGCCTCAACCCGGCAGGGCACATACCGGTGAAGCGGTGTGCCGAGGGGATCACGATGGGTGTTTTTCGTCAGAGTGTTGACGTTGATCCCGTACACCCCGCCGTCATAGATCAGGCCGAATCCGTGGGGGATCAGCACCGTCCCCTGGCGAACCTGTTCGGTTACCTCCATCTCGGCCACTGCGCTTCCGGCCTCGGTCGTGACGCGGACCTGCTGGCCGTCGTTCAGGCCCAAGGTCTCCGCGTCGGCGGGGTTCACCGCCACGGTACAGGCGCGTTTGCCCATGTTCCACTCCGGGTTTCTCATCAGCGTGTTGGCGTTATAGGACATATGCCGCCCGGCGTTCAGGATCAGCGGAAAGACATCGGACATCTTCAATGCCTCGGCCTCACCGGCGGCGTCGAGATCCCTGGCCTGCTCCTCCAGTTCGGGGATGTACACCTCGATCCTGCCCGATGGTGTCTTGATGCCGTCCATGGGATTGTCCTCGTCGAGTGTGGCGATCCAGAGCCCCTGGGGATTGTCCATCAGGGCCTGGAAGATACGGTCGCCCTGGTCCAGTCCCGCCTCGAATCCGGCCCGGACGGCATTTTCACGAAACACCTTCGGCGCCGTCATCAGGATGCCCCACAGGGCGGCCAGGTTGGCGCTGTCCCACACACGTCCGAGTGTTTTGGCAAGAACCAGCGGCATGGCACGCATGGCCTTGGGTTCCGTTGCGATCCACGCCATCAGCTTGGCACCGAACTGCAGACGATCGCCATCGGCGGCTTCGTACAGGTGATCGGGGATGTCAGGGATCAACCCGAGTTTATCTGCCAGGAGGGTATAGATCTGTGCCGCCTCCAGGCATTGATCGGGTGACTGCACGATGGGGCGTCGGAGCTGAAAAAAGATCCCGGGCCAGTTGAGCTGGAAGAAGGTCGAATCCCAGGACTCATAGAAGGAACGGCAGGGCAGCACGTAGTGGGCCAGCCGTGCCGTTTCGCTCATGACGATGTCGCTGACCACCAGGAGGTCGAGCTTGCCGAAGGCCTCCTCGTAGGCCACTGTGTCAGGATAGGCCCGAAGCGGATTGCAGGCGCTGACATACACCGCGCGCAGCCGCTCCGGATGGTCACTGAGAATCTCCTCGGGCATCACCGACGGGGGAAACGAGCCGCTCGCTGCGGGCGGCATATTGGTTGCCAGCGTTCGCCAAGTCTTCGGATCGCGTTCATCGGCATGCCGTCCCATCGGGACGAGCATCCCGGGAATGATGTTTCCCCCGCGTACACCATAGACACCGCAGATTGCCATGAGGATCGCCATCAGGTAGGAGTTGAGAGTACTGTTGCGCCCCATGAAGATCCCCAGGTCAGGGTGGATGCACCATCGTTTTGTGGTCATGAGACGGGAGAGGTCGTGTACCTCGTCGTAATCGAGCTGACAGACCTCGACAGCCGCCCTGGCGTCGAACCTCTCGAACCAGGGCCGGATCGTATCAAAACCCTCTACGTACCGTTCGATGTAATCCTTTTTCTCCCAGCCCTCCTCCAGGATCATGGAGATCATGGCCTTCATCAGGAGCGAATCCGTCCCTGGGCGCACGGCCAGATGGATGTCCGCTATGGCCGCCGTCTCGCTCTTTCGCGGATCGATGGCCACCAGCAGCCGGTCGGGATCTTTGCTGAATCCCCTGAGCACCTTCGGCGCCTGTGGTATCTGGTGGCTCTGCATGCCGTTCCACCCCCAGGCCACGAACATCTCGGCGTTCTGTTCGTTGGGGAGGGCATGGAGGTACTGTTTTCCCAGGACGCGGCCGTCGACCCAGAAGGCGCCGCTGAACTCCTGTCCCCCGGAGTTGTAGAAATAGTGCGACCCCATCCCCTCGAGCAGGGAAAGGCCGAAGGCCCCTTCAAAGTTTCCGCCCTGAGCGCTGGCACCCATGTAGGCCAGGCAGCGCGGGCCGTGCCGGTCGACCAGCCCCCGCATCTTGTCCGCGATCTCTTCGATCGCCTGGTCCCATGAGATAGGCTCGAACCGATCCCCCACCCGTTTGAGCGGCTGAGTCAGTCGATCCTTGGGATACTGATGATAAATGACATTGAGTCCCTTGCGGCATATATAGCCTTCACTGCGAAGGTTTTCTTTGTCCGGTTTTACCTTTACCATGCGGTCATCTTCGACCAGGACTTCAAGGCCGCAATTCTGAGCGCAAAGCACGCAGCCGGTCTTTTTCCACTCCTTCATAGAGGCCTCCTGACACGAGTCATTGTGTTTGTATACATACTATTTATCTGACAGAATTACTCATTGTTATTATGTAATACTCAACAGGAGCCGCCTGAGGAGGATGCGTTCTTCCTGCGTGAAACCCGCCAGCAACTCTTCATTCGCCTGCTTCCGCTGCTCTATGAGTGTGTCCTTCAGGTTGTTTGCATTTTCGGTAGGGTATAATCTGAACATTCGTTTGTCTTTCGTATCGTGCCGTTTGATCAATAGGTCGGCGTCTGCCATCCGATCCAGAATACCTGAGAGCGTTGCCTTGTCAATCGTCAGCAACTGTCCGAGCTCAACCGCCGTCAGTCCCTCCTGGTGCCACAGGGCTTCCAGAATAACATACTGGACATTCGTAACACCATAGGGCTGGAGGCGTTTCTGCACCAGGCCGTGACCCTTCTGGTAGGCCTTGGACAGGAGAAAGATATAACAATTTGAACTGGTTGTAAGAGGGATCGGCATTTTTAATATCCTTCGCATACGAACTTATACCAACAACGAACTTGCTGTCAAGCAAAAATACCAACCGATCCTGCCCGAGGGCGTCCTGATTCCTGCCATGGTGATGTCGCAGCTTTTTTCAATATACCAGTCAAATGGTTACAACCTAGGAGACCATCTCGTCGATGATCTCCTTCACCGGCTTTATGTCCCGGATGAGGGCGCTCACCTGCCCGCCGCCGGCAACGGCATTGTCAAAGTCTCCCGCGTCCCATGCCCCGACCCGATCCATCTTACCCATTGCCTCTGACATATCCACGGAGGGGTCTTCCATCAGTTTTCTGATTCCGGGGGTGATAACGGCCCTGGTCGTCATATTCCTCGTCGGCAGAAGGGTGGTACCTCCATCGCCGCAGGCGATAATTGCCTCTTTCCATTTTTCATGAACCGTACTCTCCGTCGAGGCCAGAAAACGGGTTCCTACCTGGACCCCCTGGGCCCCCAGGGCAAAAGCGGCCCGGTACCCGCGTGAATCGGCAATGCCTCCGGCCCCGACAATGGGGATCGATACATTATCGGCAACAAGCGGTACTAATACCATTGTCGATGATTCGGGCTTTGTTGAACGTAGCCCTCCTGCCTCCGCCCCCACTACAACCAGGCCGTCCGCGCCGGATTCTTCAGCCTTGACGGCATGGGCCAGCGAGAGGACCACGTGGATTCCCTTCATCCCCAGTTCGTGGATGAGGGGATAAAGCCTCCCCGGTTGCCCCACCGAAGTGGTCACCGCTGTGACGCCTGCCTCGGCGAGAACCTTCAAGATATCGGGGGCAAGGGGATTGAGCAGGACGATATTCGCGCCGAAAGGCCTGTCTGTCAGTTTCTTGACCTCCTCTACGAGACGTTTTGCCTCCTGTACATTGTCAATAAACCCGAGAGCCAGCATGCCGTAGGCCCCCGCATCGGAGACGGCCGCCACCATGGCGGGATTGTTCATAGAGCCGATGGGACCTTGAATAATGGGATGGCGACATCCCAGCATACCAAGCAGAGCAGACATGGAATACCTCCTTTTCAGGCATAGTGTGGTTGTGTTTTACGTTATTTTTAGAGCACGTACAGTCGCCCCCGGGATGCAAGATCAGCCTCCGCCCTTGATGGTGGTGTATGGCCGAACCCCTCGCTTTCGCTTGCACCGGGAATGCCCCCTCCGGGTTATCGTAATAGACCAGTCGTCTACGTCGGGTCAAGCGATTTACGGTACCTACATTTTTTTAATTGAATGCTGAGCCATTATCTGTTATCAGGCGGTACGCTACGGGGGGGATTTTCATATATTCGGAACACACCATACGATGGTGCCTGTCATTTTGCATGCCATGGGTACGCATATGCGTCCGTCATCCGTCCAAAGCAGACCACTCAAGGAAGGCGACACATGACCAAATCGATTGAAGAAAGTCCCCTCTATCCTATTGCCAATCCCCGGAGCATCGCCTTTTTCGGCGCTTCGAACAACTTTATGCGGATGGGTTCGATTATGCTGTCCTCGGTGGATCTCCTCGGATATGAAGGGATGATCTATCCCGTCCATCCCACGGAAGAGCAGGTACGCGGGCGCAGGGCATACCGGAGCGTTCTGGACCTCCCCGAAGTTCCCGACCTGGCCATTATCGTTCTGCCCACGGAGATTGTCTGCCATGCGATGGAAGAATGCGGCAGGAAAGTGATCAAACACGCGATCGTGGTGTCTGGGGGATTCAAGGAGGCCGGCCCCGAAGGCGCCGCGATGCAGAGAGAGCTTGAACAGATCGCCGACAACTACGGTATCCGGTTTCTGGGTCCGAACTGTCTAGGTGTGGCAAATCCGCATCTCAAGCTCAACCCCACTCCTCTCCCGGCCGAGGGGCCTCCGGGCTTTGTGGGTCTGGCGTCACAGAGCGGAAGCTTCATTACGCAGATGTTCAATTATCTCCATCGCCACGGCCTGGGATTCAGCACCGCCCTAAGCGTCGGGAACGAGGCCAATATCGATATCGTTGATTGCATGGAATACCTCGGCGCCTGTCCAAACACCAAGGTTATCGCCCTGTACATCGAGGGGATCACCCGCGGACGCAAGTTCATGGAAACGGCCCGGGCGATCACGCCCCACAAACCGATTGTTGCCCTCTATGTAGGTGGCTCCGAGGAGGGCAAACGGGCGGGGTTATCGCACACCGGGTCCCTGGCGGGTCCCGACGAGATCTACGACGGTATGCTCCGGCAGAGCGGCATTATCCGGGCGCACACCCTTGGCGAGCTTTTCGATTTCTGTCTGGCCCTGGGGGCCCTGCCCAGACCCGGGGGGAACCGGGTCATCATCCAGACCCATTCAGGTGGCCCCGGCGCGGTGGCAGCCGATTCTCTGGGGCGCGAGGGCCTCACACTTCCGTCCTTATCCGCGGGCACCATCGAGAAGCTGCGGACCATCATACCCAAGACGGCCAGCACGAATAACCCGGTGGACATGACCTTCAGCAAAAACCCCATGGATGATTTTTACAGGATACCGGACATCCTGCTGCAGGAAGAAAATGCCGACATGCTCCTCGTCTATTTTCTGACACCGGACGTCTTTATCGAACGGGGGATGCAGAATATGAATGTTCCTCCCGACACGATCCGGGAAGAGGTGCAAAAACTGATCGACCAGAACGTGGAGGCCTTTTTCAGCCTCACAAAAAAGTACGACAAACCGATCATCGGATATACCTACCGGAGCCTACAGGAAAAGATGGTGAAAAACCTCCTTGAGCGTGGCGTTCCGATTTATCAGGGTCCGGAACGCGCGGCGCGGGCTATGGCCGCTCTGCTTGAATATTACAGGCTGCGAGACAGCCTCGCCGGCAGGGAGTGATTAATCGGCTGCAGAATAGCCGCGTTTCCGCATCGAAACCTCGAGATACCGCATAACCAGCGAACAGGAAAAGGTCAGAACAAAGTACAGGACCGTTATGGTAATCCAGATCTCAAAGGTAAGATAGGTGGCTGACATCAATTCCATCCCCTGAAAGGTCAGCTCCTGGATGGAGATAACGGAGACGATCGCGGAATCCTTGATGGTCGATATGAGCTGGCCGGCGAGCGGTGGAAGGATACGCGGAAGTGCCTGAGGAAAGATGATAAAGCGCATCTGTTGCCGCCACGTCAACCCTGAGGCCGCCGAGGCCTCCCACTGCCCCTTGTCTATCGATTGGATACCCCCCCTGATAATCTCCGTCATATAGGCGCCCTCGTAGATAACCATGGTAAGGAGGGCCGAGAGAAAGGCCGGGAACCGGCCCGGCGGCGCGAAGAAAAAGGCGATCAGGGACTGCGTCTCCTCGGAACGGGACAGGATAAAATCATCGACCCGCAGGGCGGTTATGATCTGATCGCTGATAAAAAAGTAGAAGATAAAGATGAGGACGAGGGGGGGAACATTGCGGATCAGTTCGACATAGGTCCTTCCTATCATGCGTCTGAAGAGGCTTCGGCTGATCCTGAGAAGCCCCATGATCACTCCGAGGAGCAGGGCGAAGACGGTTGTCCAGACACTGAGCCTGATGGTGGTCAGAAAACCCTGCATGAGCAGATTCGTTACCCACCGCCCCTCTTCGGGATCATACCGGAAGAGATACAGCGGGATAACGGACCAGTTCCATCGGTAGTGAAAAACCGCGGTGGTTCGATACGCCAGGAATGCAAAGATTGCCACAATGGCGACGGTGACAACGATATCAAGCCTGGTTATGCGGCGCTTCTGTTTCACAACGTCTGTCCCCACCCGATTTTTCAAAACCCTCCGGCCTTCGTGTGTGCCTCCCGGGCGTGCGATCTATTGTATAAGGTGCTCCCAGTCTCTTGTTCCGAACCAGTACTGCTGGCGCTCCCCCAGCCATCCCTCCGCTTCGACCACGCGAATCCAGTTGTTGAAATAGTTCAGCGTGTCGATATCGCCCTTCTGAACGGCGAATCCGTTGGGTTCCTTCGTGAATGTGTCCGGCAGGGGGAGGAAGAGTTTGTCGGGATATTTGATTGCCTGAAAGGCCGGCAGGGGCGCCGAGGCAACAAGCGCGTGCACCCTTCCATTGAGCAGTTCCTGGACCGCCTGTGCCTCATCATCAAAGAGCCGGAGCTGCGCCCGGGGCATGTGCTTCTTTGTCGCCGCCGCCGCGGTCGTGCCGATCCGTGCTGCAATCACTACATCGGGCCGGTTGAAGTCCTCAAGGGTATTGAAGCCGGCGGCACGTTTCTTGTGGGCAAGGAGCGACATCCCCGAATAGTTATAGGGAATGGAGAAGTTGACCTTCTGGTTCCGATCGGGCCGGATCCCCATGCCGCCGATTATAACGTCGAATTTGCCTGTCAACAGCGACGGGATGATGCCGGACCACTTGGTGGGAACAAAGTTGACCTTGACCCCCATATCCCTGGCAAGCCGCGATGCCACGTCAATCTCGAAACCGATAAAGTTCCCCGTTTTGTCCTTCATGGCCCAGGGCACAAAGGTCGACATGCCGACATTGAGTACGCCACGCCGCAGCACCTGCTCGATAGTGCTCTCGGCGACCAGCTGCTGCCTGATGCTCTCCGCGAAGGCAGTCTGCTGTACTATAACTACCAGGAAGATGATGATCATGCCCCGGATGTAAACACTCATTCTTTTCATGATTTCCCTCCTTCATACGGTTTTATGACACCCTCCTACCCCCGCGGGTTTCCTCCCCGGGGGCCTATCCTGTGCGGAAACGATTCTCGACCCGATGAACCAGGTATGAAATGGTGCCCGTCATTATAAAATAGATGGCGGCGACGGTAAACCATATTTCAAAGGTGAGAAAGGTCTCCGCGACAATAGCCTGCCCCTGCATCGTTAAGTCGTAGATGGCGATGGTGCTGACCAGGGCGGAGTCCTTGATGAGCGAGATCGCCTGCCCGGTCAGCGGCGGGAGGATCCGCCTGACCGCCTGGGGAATGATAACATGACGGTAGGCGCCGTACTGAGTCATGCCGAGGCTGTAAGCCGCCTCCCACTGCCCCCGTTCTATGGAAACAATCCCGGCGCGGAAGATCTCCGACAGGTAGGCCCCTTCGAAGAGGCTCAACGCGAGGACCGCCGACGTAAAAGCGTTCATATCGATGACCGGCGCGATCACAAAGTAGATGAAGAATATCTGAACAAGCAAAGGGGTGTTGCGGATACACTCCAGATAGACCCTCGCCACGGCACGCGCGACGACCGCATCTGAAAGTCTGAACAGGGCGGTGACGATCCCGATGGTGAGAGCGAGGATCATTCCGGCGGCGGTTATCTGCACGGTCACCCACAGACCCTTCAGGAGCGGGCCCGCGACCCATCGACCCTCCTCAAAGACCCACAGATAGCGGGGCACCCGGTACCACTGCCAGTGATACCCCACGCGCTCCGTTCCGATCGTCAGCCCCAGGATGATAATGCCGGCGAGCAGGCAGAATTTAATCACATCAATTACCGCCCGGGATGCCCTCGGAGATATCAGTCGTGCCGTGGATTGTTTAACGCTCCCCCTCATGCGGCCTTCGCCTCCTGCTGTGATTCCAACTCTCTGAGGCGACAGCGCGCGTAAAAAAGGGTGAAGATCGCCGCGCCCCAGGTAATACCGAATATCCCCCACCATATCCCCACGATGGTGCTTGAAACAACGGTGATAAGGAAATAAAAAACAATAACCGGAAGAACAATCTGTCTGACAAGGCCGATCCATATGGCAAACAGTGGCCTTTTCACCCCCTGAAGCGCCGCCACATGAACAAAGAGGACGACATAGGCGTACAGGATAAAGGCGGCTATTCTCAGATATGATGTCCCGATAGCAATGACTAGTGGGTCGTCGGTAAAGAGGCCCATGACCGATCCGGCAGCGGCAAATACGGCGGCCGTTCCGAAGGTCATGATAACGGCGCCGTACCTGAGTGCCGTGGTTAGTGTCTGATGAATACGGCCAAAGAGCCGGGCTCCATTATTCTGCGCGACAATTGCGAGGGTGGCGACATTCAGCCCGATGGTGGGGAGCAGGGCGATCTGCTCGACCCGTATGGCGATCCCGTAAGCAGCGACCGCCTCCTTCCCGAAAAGGGCGGCAAAATAGGTGATGATGAAAAAGCCGATTCCCACGGTAACCATGTGGATGCCGGCGGGGAATCCCTGCCGGGCGATTTCCCTGAACGGACCTGGTTGGGGGAGGATGTCTATAAGTTTTTTGTCTGAGATAAGACCGGTCCGCCAGACCCTCACTCCCATATACAGACAGCCCAGAAACTGGATCAGGACGGTCGCCAGGGCGAGGCCGGCTATCCCCAGAGCGGGGACGCCGAGGCCGCCGTATATCAGCCAGGGATCGAAGATACAGTTCAGGACAAACCCCGCTATCAGGAAATTCCTGAAAGATTTCGTGTCGCCCAGGGCATTCAGGATGGCATTGAGCATATAATTAATGATGAAGAAGATCGTGCCGATGAAGATACAGTCCATATAGACCAAGGCATCGTTCAGGTACGAACCGGAGGCCCCGAGGAGTGAAAAGAGGAAGGGGGACGACCAGATTCCGACGGCGGTGATGACGAGAGAGAGCAGCACGCCAAAGGTGATCCCCTGAACGGCGATCAGCTTCGCTCCCCCTCGGTCCCCTTCACCGAGCGCGTTGGCTATCAGTGCCGTGGTTCCCGCCCCGATCCCGGTCCCGATCGCGATGATCATGAAAAAGACGGAAAGAGAGAGGGACAGTGCGGCGAGTGTCTGCGTTGAAATCAGACCGCCGAAATAGGTGTCTACCACGTTGAACATCGTATTGAAGAAGAATCCGACGCTTGAGGGGACAGCAATCTTCATGATGAGCTGTGGAATCGGCCGGGTCGTGAGGTCGTAACGGTTGTCCATGCGGTGTTCCCCCTGACACCTCTGAGACAAACAGCGATATACGGGGAGAATAGTCATCCCCACCATACCATCAGAAATTCACCGTTTCGTAGAGCATACAGATTTCATGCCGGTCTTGCAACAGGAGGGGGGGACCTGTTGTGGGGGGGGCTCGGTGATTTAAGGCGTGTTCAAGACCACCAGGGCATCGACGGCCACCGGTTTCCCTGCAGGATTTTAAGGGGGTTTATGTTGATTCCCAGTGCCGCGTTTTCGAACATGTGTGTCGTATCAAACCGGAGAATCGAGAAACCGCCGATAGTCAACCATCCTCTTCAGAGCTCGAACGGCCCGCTCCGGTGTGGGATACGAAACTACCTGGTGATCCATCAGGTCTGATTTGTGGTTATCATACTCGCCCAGAGTCACCACGATGATCGGCTTCCCTGTCTTTTCTACCAACTGCCGTGTCTGTTCCAGGACAACGTCGTCTTGTGCGGTATATTCTTTCGCAAACTCCTGCGCGAAGGCCAGGGTTTCTTTCAACTCTTTGGGGCCTTCCACGTCGTTTTTAAAATCCATGGCGCTCTGGATAGAACCGCCTAGGGCGATGACGGAATCCACCTCGTCCCACTCGGCCAGCATCTCCATGCACTGCAGGTATGGCTCCGAGGTAATGACCGCCGCCATATCCACGGGGTTTCCGTGACTCCAGTACGGAGGGAGTATCTTGTTCATCCGTTCGATAATTGTGTCGGAAAGCTTCGGAATGATGAGGCCGTTCTCTTCGCAGGAATCGGCGGTAATGACCCCCCATCCTCCGCCGCGGGTGAGAATCGCCACGCGGTTGCCCCGGGGGATCGGAGAGGCGGAAAAGGCCTTTGCACAGTCTATGAGTCCCTGGCTGTTTTCGATTTCAATGATTCCGGCCTGGCGAAAGGCCGCTCTCAGAACCCGTGACGAAACGGCCATGGCCCCGCTGTGCGATGCCGCGGCCTTGCCCCCCGTCTGTGTTCGTCCGCCCTTGAATATCAGTACCGGCTTTTTCCGGCAGACCTTCCGGGCCACCTGGTAGAGTTTGGAATCGGGGTCCAGCCCCTCCAGGTAGGCAAGAATCACCTTCGTGTCCTTGTCCTCGGCAAAGTAGGAAAGGTAATCTTCGCCCTTCAGATCACCTTCATTTCCGCTGCTGACAAACTTATTAAAGCCGATCCCCTTGTTGTTGCCCCAGTATAGCATCTGGACACCGACGTTCCCGCTCTGGGAAAACATGGAGAGTCCACCGTGAAGCGGTACCACCGGCGGCATCAGGGCGTGAAGATTGGACTTGGCACTGAAGATCCCCATGGTGTTGGGCCCCACGAGGTGTATCCCGTATCCCTGGGCCTTGGCTACGATCTCCTGCTCCATCCGGGTTCCATCCGGGCCCGTTTCGCTGAAACCGGATGTGATAACGACCACGCTGGCTACCCCTTTCCGGCCACATTCGTCAATCAATGCCGACACGGTCGGCGCCGGGGTGGTGATGATGACCAGATCAACGGGCTCCGGTATTGCCTCGAGCGATGGATAACAGGTAACGCCCAAAATCGTTTTCAGTTTCGGGTTGACCGGATAGACGGGCCCCTTGAAGCCCTCCTTCAAGATGTTCAAAAGGACGATGAACCCCCATTTTACGGGAGTCGCGGAGGCCCCTATCATCGCAATACTCTTCGGGTTGAAGAGTCTGTCAAGATTTCTGTAATTCATATTTTTTTCTACCTCATGGGGATAGTTGCCCCTTATAACTACAAGACCCCCACCCGCACGCGGGAGAGGGTCTATAGCAAACCTTTTGCCCGGTGTCAAATGCTTAATAATTCTGCCACCAGGTGGATATTTATTATTTTTGAGGCAAACCTACCGTTTGTCAGTCAGCCACTAGTCGTTGAACAGGTTCTCTGTCATTTCGACCGTAACACCTTCCGCCTCTGTCAGTACCGCGGCCAGTCCCTTGATCTTGGGAAGCTCGTATCCAAAGTGATACTGCATGGTCATCAGCTTGCCTTTGTAGAAATCCACATTTTCCGCGGAGGCCCCAGCGTCCAGGGCCTTCTGGGCGACGACCGACTGCTTGAGCCACTGCCAGGCGATACAGCTGTATCCGAAAAATTCCAGGTAGACGGTCGCGTCGGCCAGGAAGTAATCGGGACCCTTCTTTCCGGCGATCCCTGCCAGATGGAGGGTGACCTCCTGCACGTTTTCCATCGCCTCTTTTAGCGCCTTAGCGTATTTCTTCAGAGGTTCCAGTGCTTCGGCCTCCGCAATGGTCTTCTGCACCTCTTCCATGTAGAGCTGGGCGGCCTTGCCCCCCTTCATCATCATCTTCCTACCGAGCAGATCCTGCCCCTGCACACCCGTCGATCCCTCATGGATCGGATGGATGCGCATATCACGGTAGTGCTGCTCCAAGGGGAACTCCTCGCAGTATCCGTATCCGCCCAGGCACTGGATCCCCGCGCTCGTCGAGAGGATTCCCATCTCAGAAGGATATGACTTAGCCACCGGCGTCAGAAGGTCGAGCAGGAGACCGTAACGCTCCTTCTCTTCCCCGTCGAGGACCTTTTCAAGATCGTGGTAGAGCGAACACTGTGCCAGCAGGGAGAGCGAGCCATCCACAACGGCACGCTGCAGGAGGAGCAGGCGCTTGATGTCGCTGTGCTCGATGATCGGAATCTGGGGGGTCGTGGGGTCCTTCTGGGAGAGCCTGCGCCCCTGTAGCCGCTCTTTCGAGTACTGGAGCGAGGCGTAGTAGGCGGCCGAAGCGATACCCGTAGCGCCGAGACCGACACCGATACGGGCCCCGTTCATCATCTGGAACATTTGGGCCAGCCCCTTATTGGGCTCCCCGACCAACCAGCCGCGGCAGTCGTTCTCTTCGCCCAGGCTCAACTGGACGATCGGTGAGCCGCGATACCCCATCTTATGGTAGATTCCCGCCGAACTGACATCATTGAATTCAAGCTCGCCGCTCTCGGTGATCCGCTCCCTCGGTGCCACAAAGAGCGATATCCCCTTCACGCCCGCGGGCGCGCCCTTGATCTTTGCCAGGAGCAGGTGGACGATATTATCGACGCCGTCGTGATCGGCCGCCGAGATAAAGATCTTCTGGCCCCGGAGCTTGTAGTACCCCTCGTCGGTCGGTTCGGCCGTCGTGGCTATATCCGAAAGAGAACTTCCCGCCTGGGGCTCCGTGAGTGCCATGGTTCCCTGCCACTCCCCCGCCATCATCTTGGGGAGATACTTCTCCTTCATCTCTTCTGTCCCGAAGGTTTCAATCAGACCGGCTGCCCCGGTCGTCAGCCCGGCATACACACCGGCCGAGTAGTTGGCTGCGCCGAATATGAATTCGGCAAGAAGGGTGATCGAAAGGGGGAGCTGCTGCCCCCCCGCCTCATAGGGAAACTCGGCACCGATCCATCCCCCGGCCCCGCATTCCTTCATGATCGTTCTCACGTGGGGGTGCACCTTGACCCGCCCGTCAACCAGCTGTGTCGGCAACCGGTCCATTTCTTCAAAGTAGGGTTTGTAGAGATCCTCCGCCATCTTGAGCGCCGTGTCTAGGACCATGTCAAAGACTTCACTGCTGTGGTCGGCATAGTAAGGATACTGGGTCAACTGACTGAC
>JAUSPK010000057.1 GCA_030655735.1 Syntrophales bacterium
TGCTCAATCCGCCAGGTCAGGACGGCCTCCTTGATCTTGCGGACGGGATTCCGGGAAGGCGTCAGGTAGAGGTTCTTCGCAAGCTGCTGGCTGACCGTACTTCCACCGGCCCTGAAACTGCCCCTCTTGATGTCCTTTTCCATGGCCTTTTTCATGCCTTCAAAGTCGAAGCCTTCGTGACCCCAGAATTTATCGTCCTCGGCAATCAGAACCGCCTTGACAACGTAAGGCGAAATCTGCGAGAGGGGCGTCCAGAAGCAGATGATACCTTTATTTTCCCCTTGCTGCTGCCATTCCCTCTCCCGATACTCCATGAAAGAGGTCTTTCGCGGGTTCAGCTTCTTGAGCTTTCCAACATCCGGGAAGAGGAAGTAAAAACCGACATTCAAAACCAGCGCAGCGATGAGAAAAGTCGTGGCGCCCATGATGATTTTTTTGAGTGTGAAACGTGATCGCATTTTCGGAGATATTTTTCCTTCTTTGATCGCATCGAAAATCAGTGCTTTTCCGTGGGCGGGGACTATAGCTTAAAGCATCAATAGTTACAAGTTGCCAGTTTCAGAAAACAGTCGAAAATGGCGCGGGGGTCGGGGGTCAGGTCTCAATGAGATCACCGTAGAACCCGGGCCGCCTGTCGGTAACGAGGTTGTTATGGAGGTTAACGTTTTTATCGCGGGCCGCCTGCGGATCGATCTCCACGGTCCCCACCTCCCGGGAATCTTTCCCGGCGCGGCAGAGAATGGTCCCGTCGGGCCCCGTTATCTGGCTCATACCGGTAAAGAGGAGTGACTGCTCCCCCCTGGCCTCGGTCCCGGTCCGGTTTGCCGTGACCGCGAAGACGTGGTTTTCCAGACACCGGGTCTTCATGGCGTCCTGGCAGAAGGGCATGACCAGATTCGCGGGATGACAGATCAGATCGGCGCCCATGAGGGACAGGACGCGCATCGATTCCGGGAAGAACCAGTCGAAACAGATCATGATCCCCACCGTGCAGATGCCAATATCATGGACACTGAATCCCTCATCACCGGGATCAAACCAGAGTTTTTCCTCAAAGAAGAGGTGCGTCTTGCGGTACCGTCCGATGTATCCGTCCGGCGAGACGAGGACGGACGAGTTGAATATTTTATCTCCGTCCTTCTCGGCGAGCCCCGCCACGATGAAGACCCCCTTCTCTTTGGCCACCTCGCACAGTCCCTGCGTCGTTTTGCCCTGCGGCACCTGTTCGGCAAGGGAGATTGCCTCCTCCTTCGATGTGAACACATACCCCGTATTGAACAACTCCGGGAGCACCAGCAGGTCCGCGTCGGATTCCATGATCAGGCCCTTGGCCTGCTCCAGATTCTTGTCAACCTCGCCGAACTGCGGTTCAAACTGAACGAAACCAATTTTCATCATCCCGACTCCTGTCTCGAGAGGTTTGAATAACTATCATTATTTGTCATTTCGACCGCAGGGAGCTATAGTACCCGTCAGGGTGAAATCTTAACAGGTCTGTACCATTAAGATTTCTCGTCGCTGATGCTCCTCGAAATGACACAACTAAAGCTCCTGTCTCTTCGGTACCACACCCGCGAGACCGGTTTCACCCGTCAATATCCCGTCCGGTTTTTATTGTAAAGCAAAAAAAAGAGCCATGACCGCGGGGGCCATGGCTCTTTTGGATTGGATATACTCGTTAGATGCTACAGCATCTCGTAGATACCGGCCGCACCCATACCGCCGCCGATACACATGGAGACGATCCCTCTCTTCAGTTTACGTCTCTTCAGCTCGTGCAGCAGCTGGCAGGTCAGCTTCGCGCCGGTGCATCCCAGGGGATGGCCGATGGCGATCGCGCCGCCGTTCGGGTTGATATCACCCTTCCAGTAGCGATCCGCGATACCGATCTCCCTGCAGGAATACAGAGCCTGGGAGGCAAAGGCCTCGTTGATCTCGAACAGATCGATATCGTCCGTCGTCAACCCGGCCAGCTTCAGGACCTTCGGGATCGCGTAGCGGGGGCCGACACCCATCTCCTCCGGCCTGTTCCCCGCAACCGCAAAGTAGGTCAGCTTGGCGAGGGGTTTCAGCTTCAGTTCCTTCGCCTTCTCGGCGGACATGAGCAGCGTGAAAGCGGCCCCGTCGGTCATCTGTGATGAGTTCGCCGCGGTCACCGAACCGCCCAGCTTGAAGGGGGATTTCAGTTTCGCCATATTCTCCATTGTCGAGGGCCATCTCACACCATCGTCCATATCAAAGATAAAGGTATCCTTGACCCACTGCCCCTTCTTGTCCTTCTTGTACTTCCAGGCATTGATAGGAATGATTTCCTCTTTCCACACGCCTGACTGTATGGCATCGTAGGCCCTGTGGTTGCTTTCGAGCCCCATCTTGTCCTGTTCTTCACGGGAGATGCCATAGTCGGCCGCGATATTTTCCGCGGTGATGCCCATCGACACATAGGTCATCGGGCGATCACCCCAGTCGGGATGCGGACGGGTTATCGATCCACCCATCGGTATATGGCTCATGGTCTCGCAGCCGCCGGCTATTATACACTCGGACCATCCCGCCCTGATCTTCGCCGTGGCGTCCGCGATGGACTGAAGACCGGAAGAACAGAAACGGTTGACCGTCATCCCCGAGGTGGTTACCGGAAATCCGGCGCCAAGCCCTATGACCCTTCCAAGGTTCATCCCCTGTTCAGCTTCGGGGAACGAACATCCGCAGATTATATCGTCGACAAGTTCAGGGTTGACCTGCGGCACCTTCGCCATCAGCCCCTTGAGCACCTGGATTCCCAGCTCGTCTCCCCTGGTCTGGGCAAGGCCGCCTCTTTTGTACCGCCCACCCGGACTTCTTACTGTCTCAACAATAACAGCTTCACGCATAATAATCCTCCTTATCGTCTGATGCCTCGCAGGTTCTGCGCGGCTCAACGTGTTAAATGTTAGTTACGAAGCGGCTTGCCCGTCGTGAGCATATGCGTAATACGCTCCTGCGTCTTCGCCTCACCGGCTAGACTGAGGAAGGCCTCTCGTTCGCGATCAAGGATAATGTCCTCCGTTACAAAGGTATTCTCCGGGCACTGACCGCCGGAGAGAACCCACGCAACCTTCGTGGTGACATGCAAGTCATAGTCGGACATGTAGTTCCCCTGTTTCATGTTGAACAGGAAGGCCTGCACGATACCCATAAAGTTCTCTCCCATAACGGGGATCATGTCGCGTTTTTTCCTCCTGAAGGTCCGGGCCATCGCCAGGACGAGGTTCTTGGCATCCCACATCTGGTGTGCACGGTTGAGACTCAGATCTTCAGTCTTCCTGACGTACCCCATCTCCATCGCCTCCACCGCGCTGGTGGATACCGATGCCTGTGCGATATTCTGCAGGATCTTCTGATAGATGCCATCGAGATTTGCGGTCTCAACAACACCAGTCGGCAGGCCCTCGGTGCAGCGCACCATCAGTTCCTTGCACCCGCCGCCCGCGGGGAGCAGACCAACGCCCACTTCCACCAGGCCCATGTATGACTCGCCGCAGGGCTGGCAACGGTGGCCGTGCATTGCTATCTCGCAGCCTCCGCCCAGTGCCATGCCCGCCGGAGCGGTTACGACCGGTTTGTCCAGGTATTTCAGTCTCATGTTGGCGTACTGCAGGTTGTGGATCTCTTTGTCGATATCGTCCCACTTTCCCTCCTGGACTGCCACAAGGAGGTTAAAGACATTGGCGCCGACAGAGAAGTTCGTGGCATGGTTCGCAACGATCATACCCTCAAAATCCTTCTCCACGATATCACAGCTGTCATATATCATCTGCGTGAGGTCGCCGTCGATGGCGTTCATCTTGGTATGGAATTCGAGGCACGCCACGCCGTCACCGATATCCACGAGGGAGGCGGCGGCATTCTCCTTAATCACCTTCTTCTTCGCCTTGAGCTCGGGGAGGAGGATAATCCGGGGATTATCTTCCATCTTCGCGTACGCCTTCTTAGCGAAGTCGTAGTAGTATATGCCGTCCTTCTTCTCCGTGTAGAAGGACTCACAGCCCTTCTTCAGCATCTCGGTGATCTTCTCGGGGACATCCAGCCCAAGCTTGTTCATCACCTCGACCGATTCCTTCACACCGACGGCATCCCACGTCTCGAAGGGGCCTTTCTGGTGGTTGTATCCCCACTTCATGGTGTTGTCGATCTGGTACACCGTGTCGGCGATCTCGGGAATACGGTTTGCCGAATATATAAAGTTCCTGCAGAGGTACTGCCGTACGACATCAGCGGCGGCATCCTTATCGGAATAGAAGAGGGCCTTCAGCTTCGCGCCGAACCCTCCGGCCGTCTTCGCGGCCTCTGTAATAGATTCGAAGACAGGTTTCTCGAAGGGTCCGTACTCCATGGTCTTATAGTCGAGCACGAGTTTGACCTTCTTCCCCTTCTCATTCTTCGTTCTCTTGTAGAAACCCTGCCCCGTCTTGTTGCCGAGCCACTTGTTCTCCAGCATCTTGGCCATGAAATCAGGGCCTTTGAAGATAGATACCATCTCATCTTCCGGTACCGCCGCAACGAGATTCTTGTTGACATGATCGCCGGTGTCCAGACCAACGAGGTCGAGTGTTCCGAAGATCGCCGAGCCGGGTCTGCCGAGGGGCTTGGAGATGATGGCGTCCATCTGAGGTACCGTCATTCCCTTGCTGACCATGGTGTCGATCGCGTTCGATATGTCAAAGGTGCCGATGCGGTTCGCGATGAAGTTGGGAACGTCTTTGCAGACGACGACGCCCTTGCCTACAATGTTCTCCAGGAAATCTTTCATGTAGGCAACGAGATCCTTCTTCGTTTTCGCGTCGGGGATCAGCTCCACCAGTCTCATATAGCGGGGAGGATTAAAGAAGTGCACGCCCAGGAAACGCTCTTTCAGCTTCGCGCCCATCTTCGACGAGATATCTTTGATCGGGATACCGGATGTGTTGCTGGCAACAATACAATCCGCCTTCACGACCTTTTCCACCTTCGCGAAGAGCTCTTGCTTGACCTTGAGATTCTCGACCACAACCTCGAGCACAAAATCAACATCCTTCAGGAGGTCGATGTTGTCTTCAAGGTTACCGATGGTGATCATCGATGCAAGCTTTTTGGAAAAGAAACTCGCCGGTTTGGATTTTGTTACTCCAGCCAACCCGTTAGCCGCGAAACTATTTCGCCACGCCTTGCTCTCCTTTGTCAAACCCTTTTTCAGATCCTTTTCACTCGGATCAAAGGGAGGCACGATATCAAGCATCACGCTCTCAATACCTGCATTGGCCAGGTGAGCTGCTATCGTAGCACCCATGACTCCCGCCCCTATAACGGCGGCTTTCCTGATTTTATACGGCATATCACTCCTCCTTCGTTAAGTGTAAAACAAGCGTCTTGTTTTACCTTTAGTTTGTACTAGACCACAGCGGGTTTTTTAAGACCCTCTATGAAAGTCTCTAAACACCCGTCAACGTTGGAATGTATCCTTTCCTTTCTGGTTTCCTCTTTGCCGATAAAGAGGTGAAGTGCGATCACCCCGTTGAGCATTCCCCAGAAGGCATTCCTCATGACTTTTACATCCCCTCTCCTGAGAAGAAATTCCCCTTTATCAATCCCGTATTGAAATATGCTCTCAGTAACAGAGATTGCCTTGTTTGTCTCCTGGATAATCCTTTGATTTGTATCCTCTGAAAGGTTCAGATTATCGGCATGCATCATGAAATTCATCAGGAGCCTGAACAGTTCCCTGTCCTTCAGGAAAAAATCCTCATACAGGTGGGCAAAGCCCATCAGAACCTCCGACGCTCTGCTCTTGCCGTCAAATATGGGAAGAACTTCGTTATGAACTCTCCCGATATCATCCAACAGTATCTGGGCACAGATCTCTTCCTTACTGCTGAAATAGAGATAGATCGCCCCCTTACTCAGTTCGGCCTTTTTCGCGATATCTGAAATGGTGACAGGCCTGTTCCCCTGCTTGAAGAACAGCCTCCTGGCAGCCCTGAGGATGGTCTTTCTCCTCTGCTTCTTCTCTTTCTCCCTGCGTCTCTCCAAAACCAATCGCGTTTCCCCCCGTTTACGCGCTTGTTTTAAATGCTCCCAGATCCGGCATGCAATGGCAAAAAGGGCCTGCATCTAAACAAAGGTCAAAATATGACCATGGGTCATCCTTCTCATAAGCGATAAACCCCACGTTGTCAAGGAAAAATTCTGTTGGTCCAACGTAAGTTTTTTCAAAGGGAAAATATTGTGTTATGGCTTCCTGGTTTCGGAGCAAGGCATGATTTTGCAAGACACTGCCGGGGGGAGCATAAGGATTCAGGGATACCTCAATTTATTGTTGACAGGGGGGGCGATAAAGATTATAAGCGACAATTCGTTTTCCGATTACACCATAACGCGTCCCCATCGTCTAGTGGCCTAGGACACCGGCTTTTCACGCCGGCAGCCGGGGTTCGACTCCCCGTGGGGACGCCAATATAATAACAAGGGGTTACGGGATTACCGCAGCCCCTTTTTAATTCCTGGAATTGAGCAACTCCACGCTATCCCCTACACACAACGAGGATTTTGGCTTTGGGGGGTTCTCTTGGTTCCGCTTTCACCTACGAGTCAATGGTTTTCGCTTTGGAATTGATCTGAGGATTACCACTTATAATCAAGTCTTTTCTAATGTAAAACCTTTCTCCCGAAATAATCT
>JAUSPK010000061.1 GCA_030655735.1 Syntrophales bacterium
AGGAACATCTGCTCGTGATTTCCCTTGAGGCATATGACCGTGTATATCTTCTCTTTCAAGTCGAGGACGAAATCCACGACCCCCCTGGAGTTGGGACCCCTGTCTATATAGTCCCCGATAAAGACAAGGGTGTCGTCCCTGCTGTCTATGTTGATCTGAGGAACGAGAGCCTCCAGTTTGGAGAGGCACCCGTGAATGTCTCCTATGGCGAATATCTTCCCCATCGGACCCCCGCTACCCGAACAGTGCGTCCACAAATTCTTCGCTCTTGAATCGCCGCAAGTCGTCCAGCCCTTCACCGACGCCTATGTATCGGATCGGTATTCCCAGCTCCTGCGCTATTCGTATGATGATTCCGCCCTTCGCCGTGCCGTCCAGTTTTGTAAGGGCTATTCCGGTGATGCCGATTTCCTGATGGAACATCTGTGCCTGCACGACGGCGTTCTGTCCCGTGGTCGCGTCGAGGACGAGGAGGGTCTCATGCGGGGCGCCCGGGAGTTCTCTGCCCATGATACGTTTGATCTTTTTGAGTTCATCCATGAGGCCTGTCTTTGTGTGGAGCCTCCCCGCCGTGTCGATGATCATGACGGCTTTTTTCGCCGTCGCCGCATGGATCGCGTCAAAGACAACCGCGGAGGGGTCCGCCCCCATCTTCTGTTTGATAAGCGGCGCGCCTGTCCTCTCTGCCCATACCTCAAGCTGTTCAATGGCCGCCGCCCTGAAGGTGTCGGCTGCGACCAGGAGCAGGGGAACCCCGTTCCTTTTAAAACGGGATGCCATCTTTCCTATCGTGGTTGTTTTCCCTGTTCCGTTCACCCCGACCACCATGATCGTGTAAGACTCCCCTTTGGGGATCCTCAGCGGCGCTTCGCATGTCCTGAGGATCTTTGTCATATGGTCTTTCATTATCCTCTTGAGCGCATCCGGACTGTCAAGTTCGTTTCTCTTCGCCCGGTATCTCATCTCTTCGATCAGGTCAGAGGTGAAGGCGGGCCCCAGATCGGCCCCTATCAGTATCTCCTCAATATCTTCAAAGATATCTCTGGAAATAACCTTTTCCCCCGAGATCATCTCGTCCAGATTCCTGACAAACCCACTTCTTGTCTTTGACAGGCCTTCTGTAAGCCTTGCAAAAAAATTTTTATCGTCGTCGTTTTTCATCTGTATGATTTTCACGCTCGATTTTTCTTGTTACTGGCCCGGGCGCACCCCGAACCTTTGTTAGTATAAACGACTTAACCGGGGATGGCAAGGCGGTGATCTGTGGGGGAGGAAGATCCAAACTCCCGGAGGCGTTAATTCATGCTCACGGAAACCGTGGTGGAGATTCCACTCTTCTGCATGGTTACGCCGATAAGGTTGTCTGCAGCCTCCATCGTGGCTTTATTGTGGGTTACGAATATGACCTGTGAATTTAAGGAGATATCGCTCACCAGTTTCCTGAAGAGAGAAACATTCGCATCGTCGAGGGGCGCATCCGCCTCGTCAAGGATCAGAAAGGGTGACGGACGGTGCATGAGGATGGCGAATATCAGGGCCACTGCAGCGAGTGCCTTTTCTCCCCCCGACAGGAGGGACAGGTTCTGCCTCCTCTTTCCGGGAATCTGTATATCTATGTCCACACCCGTCTCCAGCATGTCGGATTCATCGGTCAGGCGGAGGAACCCTTTTCCGCCCGGGAAGAGTCTGGGAAAGACCTCTTTGAAATGGTTATTCACGGCTTCAAAGGTGTCCGAGAACCGCTTCCTGGATATCTGGTTGATCCTCGTTATGGTCTTCTGGAGGGTATCCAGCGAGGAATTCAGGTCTTTTATCTGGGTTGCCAGGAAATCGTGGCGTTCCTTGAGCTCTTCATGCTCGCTCAAGGCCAGGAGATTTACCTCTCCAAACTCATCCAGCCTCTTTTTGTGTGTTTCAATCTTCTTTCTCACCTCTTCCGCTTCGGAGCTGTCCATTATCTCGAATTCCGGCAAGGAGGCGTCCAGATCGACGTCCAGTTTTTCACGCGCACCCTCTCTCAGCGTTTCGGCCTGGATGACCGTTTCGCGTGTTTCCATCTCGGACTCACTTAACTGCCTTGAGAGGTCTTCAGACATCTTCCTTGCGTTCCGGAGCTCCTGCTCTTTCTGCTTGTGAGCGACATTTTCTTCTCCGTGCTCCGCTCTTCTTGTCGTAAGCGCTTCTTCGGCCTCCGTGTGGCTTGCATAGAGGGCCTTGAGATTTTCCTCCTCTTGGCTTATGTTCTCTATGGCTTCGGCCGTCTTTGCCTCGCAGGCCTTTGTTTCCCCAACCATAGATTCTATGCGGGCACTTATTTCTGACATGGTACCTTCCAGCCTTGAAATGGTTTCAACTCCCGATTTCCCCTTCTCCTCCGCAGATGTCAGGAGGATCTTCTTTTCGGTCAGGTTTCTCTCGCTCTCCTCCAGTTCTCTCCTGGCCTCTTTCCACTTTTCCTGCAGGGAGAGAATACGGCTGTCCCCCTCATCCGCCTCGCCCTTGCGGGAGGTGACATCGCCCTTGACGGCCGCTATTTTTTCCACCGTTAGCGTTTTCTCGGATTTAAGATTCTCACTGTTGAAAGCGAGAACGTTGATACGCTGTCCGATCCACCTGATTTCACCTTCCAGCCTTTCTATGTCTTTCTCCCGTCCGTTGATTTCCAGTTCCAGACTGTGTGTTTTCGACCGCACCTGGGAGGCTTCCTCCTCCAGACGAGCTATGGTGTTGCCCAGTGCATCCCTCTTTTCTTTTTCACCTTCAAAAACATCTGTCAGCTCTTCGATCTGCCCTTCCAGTTCCGAGGTCTCTCTCTTACCCCCCAGCGACGAACCCCTGCTGTTTTCGCTTCCCCCCGTCAGTACACCGTCAGACCTGAGAATGTCTCCTTCAGGCGTAACATAGGTTTCCCCAGGGCTGCCCCCTTCCGACAGGCGGGCAGCGGTAGCCAGATCGGGGACCAGAAGGATGCCTTCCAGGAGGTGATGAATAACCCCTCTGAATGCCTCATCGGTGGCGCGGACAAGGTCATACAGTCTGAAGACCCCATCAGGACAGTTCTGACGGGCAGGGTGAGGCTTCGTGCCGGTGTTAAGTGGCACAAAACTTCCTCTCCCGGAAGCGTTCTTTTTCAGGTAGTCGATAGCCCCCATTCCGTTTCTCTGGCTTTCGACGATGACGTACTGTAGCTTGTCGCCCAGGGCGGCCTCGACGGCGGCCTCATATTGCTTCGGGACTTCGATATGATCCGCCACCAGCCCGTGAATATTTTCCTTCAGTGCCCCGCTATGCGACGCCTCCAGTATGCCTCGCGTCCCTTCGTCGCACCACTCATGTCTCTCCTGAAGCTCCATCAGGGACGCAAGCCGCGATCTCTTCGCCCCGATCTCTTCCCTGAGTGTTTCAATCTGCGCGTCTATGATTCGGAGATTGTTTTTCGCGGATTGAAGTTCTTCCCCCGTGGATATCTCCTTCTTCCTGAGGAGTTCGGCGCTCTCCATGTTGGATAACAGGGCGGACTTCACGGCCGCGAGGGCATCCTCCAGGCCGCGCAGTTTCTTGTTGTTTTCATCCAGCTCTCCGTCTTCCCTCTCTGCCGTTCTTTCCAGATCTTCAAGATTCTTTGCGAGAGACACGAGGAGATTGCCCAACCGGGCGTTTTCGGTTATCGCGTCGATATGTCTGGATTTTTCCCCTTCCAGCTTCTCGCTCAGTTCCAGCTCCGCGGCCTTCAGGATATCTGCGGCTTCCCGGTCACCGTCGATTGACCCCTTCATGCTCGCAATGATCCCGTCCGCTTCGGCCATCTGTTTCTTCAGAAGGGCTATCTCCCTCTCCGTTCCCGCCCTGCGCTCCGTGAGAGTTTCTATCTCTGCAAGGTCCCTTTTCTTTTTGTCCTCCAGCTGCAGTATGGTCTCTTGGGCGAATTTTATTTTCTGCTCCCCTATATTGATCTCGTTCTTGATCCCGTAGTATCGGTCCTGGAGGGTCCCTATCGCGTCTTCGCCTTCGACGAGCCGGGTTCTGATTTCCTCGATAGCGGACTCCAGGGTCTTCAGCTGTGTCTGGGCCGCCAGCGTTTTTTCGTTCAGAGGAATGCGCAGCCTCTCAAAATCCTTTATTTTCGAGGCCAGCTCCGAGTAGGTCTGGAGCGATAGGGCCAATTGATATCCCTTTATATCCTTTTTCAGCGCCCGGTATTGTTCAGCCTTTTTTGCCTGTCGTGACGTGGCATTCAGCTGGGAGCGTACCTCTCTCAGGATGTCCGCAAGGCGAACGATGTTTTGCTTTGTTGCCTCCATCTTCCGGGAAGCTGATTCCCTCCGCGTTTTGTATTTCATGATCCCCGCCGCTTCCTCGATGAACTGTCGCCTCTCCTCCGGTTTCGCTTCAACGAGATTCGCTATCCTCTCCTGCTCTACTATCGAATAGGTTCGTGCGCCGACGCCTATGTCCATGAAAAATTCTTTCACATCGAGGAGGCGACAGGGGACCTTGTTTATGTAATACTCACTTTCACCTTCGCGAAATAATTTTCGTGAGACGGTAATCTCCCGATAGCTGGCGTATTTTTCCGGCATTTGATGGCCATTGCTCTCCAGGGTCATGGAAACCTCCGCCATGCCGACCGCGGATGCGTCGTCGCTTCCGTTGAAGATGACATCCTCCATCTTTTTTCCGCGGAGCATTGTGATACGCTGTTCACCCATGACCCACCGTATGGCGTCCACGATATTGCTTTTCCCGCAACCGTTCGGACCTACAATGGCGTTAATGTCGCGCGAGAGGTCGATGGGGGTTTTGTCCCTGAAGGATTTGAATCCTAGTATTTCCAGTTTTTTTAGTTTCATCTGACAAAATCCTATGTCGGGTACCGGCAAAATCGCTCTGAAGAGGGAGTGAACTTTCGAAGCTTCTCTGCCCGTGCCGCCGGGGAATCTACTCCCCTTATATATCTATGCAAGAAAATTTATCAGAGTCATATGCCTTTGTAAAGAAAAAACACTATGTGGTGTGTCGTCGAAAATTAGGGCACAATATGTTGTGTTTTGGTGCATCTAGGGTATTGAAGGGGAAGATTGCTTTTGGCAAAGTTATTTTTCTTGACACTAGTAAAAAAAGCAATATACAAGTAGGCGTGGGTCCAGGGGGGAGCACCTTTCGTTAACATACTAGATTTATTAAGCAAGAGGACGGTATGTCTGGTTTCAAAAAAATTACCATGGGCGGGCTTTTGAGGGAGACGACATCGAGATTTCCTGAGAATGACGCGCTTGTGTGTCCCGAATTCGGCGTCAGGGAGTCATACGCTGAATTCCTGATCTCCTGTACGAGGGTGGCCAGGGGTTTCCTGGCGATCGGCGTAAAAAAGGGAGATCATGTGTCCGTCTGGGCCACCAATGTTCCACAGTGGATTCACCTGCAATTCGGCCTGGGGATGATAGGGGCCGTTCTGGTAACGGTCAACACCAACTACAAGTCGCACGAGCTTGAGTACATACTGAACCAGTCCGATTCAACAACGCTGGTTCATATCGAGGGATACAGGGATACAAGCTTTTCAAGGATAGTGGAGGAGGTTATACCGGAGGCGGAAGGCGCCGGTGTAGGCAACATACGGTCGGTCAGCCTTCCCTCCCTGAGAAATGTTATATACATAAGAAATGGGAAAAAGAACGATAGGACCTTTTGCTTTGAGGATGTTGTTCGGTTGGGTGGGGCGGTATCGGATGAAGAACTGAGGGACCGTGAGCTGTCTATTGACACCGACGACGTGGTGAATATGCAGTATACCTCCGGAACAACCGGATTCCCCAAGGGCGTTATGCTCACGCATCGCAATGTTATCAACAATGCGGGGATGGTGGGGGATGTGATGGGGATGACGGAGGATGACCGGCTCCTGATTCAGGTTCCCCTCTTTCACTGCTTCGGTTGTGTCATGAGCTCGCTCAATTGCGTGTACCATGGCTCGACGATGGTCGTGTTGGAGAGTTTTGATCCCCTCAAGGCGCTGGAGTTTATAGAAAAGGAGAAATGCACGGCTATCAACGGGGTCCCCACGATGTTTATAGCCATTATGAGCCATTCGGAGTTCAAGAAATTTGATCTGTCTTCGCTGAGGACCGGCATTATGGCGGGGGCGCCCTGCCCGGAGGAGGCGATGAAAAACGTTATGGCCGGGATGCACTGCCCTGAAATCACTATCGCGTACGGCCAGACCGAATCTTCTCCCGTCATGACCATGACACGGAGGGATGATCCGGTGGATCTCCGGGTATCGACGGTGGGGAGGCTCCTTGACGGCATTGAGGGCACGGTCGTTGATCCTGAGACAGGGGAGGTCCTTCCCCCGGATACACAGGGAGAGATTGTTACGAAAAGCCCCTGCGTGATGAAGGGGTATTACAAGATGCCCGAGGCGACCGAGGCCGCCATTGATAAAGAGGGATGGCTGCACACGGGTGACCTGGGAACGGTGGACAAGAGCGGCTATTTCTGGATTACCGGACGGATAAAAGACATGATAATCAGGGGGGGAGAAAATATATACCCCCGGGAGATAGAGGAATTTCTCCATAAGCACCCCAAGGTGAAGGATGTGTACGTGGTCGGGATTCCCGACGAGAAGTACGGCGAACAGATTCTAGCATCCGTAGAACTGGAAGATGGTGAAGAGGCGGCCGAGGGCGAATTCGAGAAATTCTGCACCGGCAAAATCGCCCGGCACAAGATACCGAAATACTGGGAATTCAACGCTCCTATCCCTCTGACGGCGAGCGGAAAGGTCCAGAAGTTTAAACTGGCTGAACAGTTTTTAGAGAGGAAAGGAAAGTAGAAGCAGGTGCCCTAGCTCAACAATTCGGCACCTTCTTGATGTATATCAAAAGGTTTTCCTTTTATTTGATTTACTATTCCTGTGGCGGGGGTTATATACCCCAATTCGCATTTTCTTCCTTGCGGCAAAGACCAGCGTCCCTCGACTTCTAAGAACATACGAGGACCCGTGTTCTCTTCTCTTGTTTTACATGTTATACTGCTACTCAAGAGCGAGGTGCAGATTGGAAAACCCATCAGAATCTGAATATGAAGTATCAAACGAAGAACTTATGGAAGCGCAAAAGCCCGGTACTGCGACCAATAAAAGGTACTGGTTGATCCTGGTGCGCTCGATGTGGGTTGCCCTGGGCGTTCACGTGATGTTCATCGCGCTCTTCTATTCGATAGGCGCTACGTTCCTTGCCGTGGTCAATATAGGCAGCGTCTGTATCTATGCCTTGTGTGTCGGCCTCTTGCGCCAGCAGCGCAACAGACTGGTCATCTTTCTTGCCTGGGTGGAGGTGATCGGACACGCCGCGCTTGCCGTGAGATCGCTGGGATGGGACAGCGGATTCCACTACTATCTGCTGATTTTCATTCCCCTCATCTTTGTCAGTCCCACCCGCAAGCCGAGCAGCAAGGTTGGCCTGGCAATGTTGTTATGTTTCCTCTATGCGGGGATGGATGCTGTCATGCGGGTTGTGCCGCCCCTCAGCGCTGTCAATCCTTTGGCTCTTGTGATCCTGAGATATGCAAATATCACGGCGTGTTTTGCTTGTCTCGGGTACCTTGCCTTTTTCTACAGTAAGATCGTCGGTGAGGCCGAACGCCGGCTCCGGATAATGGCAACGACGGATTCCCTGACAGGGTTGTACAACCGTCGACACATCATCGGTATCGCGGAATACGAGAAGATGCGTCGCAAACGCTCTCAGCATCCCCTTTCATTCATCATTGCGGATATCGATGATTTCAAGTCTGTCAATGATCGATACGGACATGAAATCGGGGATCAAACCCTCACCATGGTGAGCCGACAGGTGCGGGGTGTTTTGCGGGAGCAGGACAGCCTTGCCCGATGGGGAGGCGAAGAGTTCCTGATGATCCTTCCCGATACGGGTCTGGAGCTTGCTGCGACCGTTGCCGAACGTATCAGGGAAACCATTGCCGCGACATCCAGCCGACAGGGAGAAGATGAGCTTACCATAACAATAACACTCGGAGTGAGCGAATGCCGCGAGAATGAGAATATTGACGCATGTATAGCGAGGGCCGATCAGGCATTATACCGGGGTAAAAAGGCAGGTAAGGATTGTGTCGAGAGGGCATGACGCCGGCAAACGACCGGCCAGCTGCCGTACAATGAGGCGATTAAAAAAGGTGGGGGATATCCCCACCTTTTTTAATGGTTATTCCTGGATGGTCTGCCGACCCACTCAAGGTATTTCTTTGTCGCGTAAATAAGGTCCTGGATGGTCGAGTATACCGGAAGCCCCGCCTTTCTGAACGAGGAGAAGATGGAGAGTCTGACGCGCTCCACGTCCATATTGGCCTCTGCGAACTTCGAAAGAACGGGGATTACCGGATTGCCAACCTCTTCGGCAATCTCGATGATGGTCTGCGGGCCGCTCTCTATTTTGTCATATTGCGATACCGTGATGTAGTCTGCCGAGAAATAGGGGACGATGACGTCGATGTTTTCGTCCTGTCCCAGTGCTCTTATGGTGTGGGCCATGACGTCGAAGTCGAACCCGAAGAATCCTAGATCAACGGGATTAGTCGTGGAGGTGTTGATCGCCCTGATCTTCCGGCTTATCATCTCCTGCGTTGCCGGCTGGAGCTCCGGAAGCGACAGACCGGCGAGGGTGGCGAGGTCGGTGAAGGACACGGCGGCTCCCCCTCCTGCGCCGAGGAACCCGTGGCGCGGTCCGTGCGGTGTCCTCTTTGCTGCCGCCATCATGACGAAATCGAGCATCTGCTCAATGGTGTCCACCAGGACGCCCCCGTGTTGATGGATTGCGGATGACCAGATCGTGTGGTTGCTGGCGAGGGCGCCCGTATGGCTTGCCGCGGCGCGTGCCCCCTGCTGAGTGACACCTCCTTTGAGGATGACAACCGGTTTTGTGCGGGTTGCCTCCCCCAGTGCCTTCAGGAATTTCCGGGGATTCTTGATGTCTTCAACGTAGCCCGCGATTACGCGTATCTTTTCATCGCTCGCGAAGTATGCAAGGTAGTCTTCAACGGTGATATCTATCTGGTTTCCGTAGGAGACAACCTTGTTCAGCCCTATCTCGCGGGCCATCGCCATCCCCACGAAATTGCTGGTCGTGCCACCCGACTGCCCGAAGAAGGCGACCTCTTTCGGCATATCCCCTTGGATCTCAAGTGTAAAACTGACGCGTGATTCTGCGCAATGGATGCCGACACAGTTGGGACCGACGATCCGGGTCCCCCCCCTGGCCGCCTCCCGGAGAAGCTCCGTTTCGAGTGAGCGGTTGCCCATTTCGCTGAAACCGGATGTAAAGAAATGCAGGAACTTTACCTTCTTTTGTGCCGCGGCCCTGGTAACACCCAGAGACTCCTCAACGGGTACCGACGCGATAACCAGGTCAATCCCCTCCGGCAGATCATCTATGGAGGGATAGGATTTTAAGCCGCTTATCTCTTGATACTTTGGATTGACCGGATACAGCTTGCCCGTGTAGCCGCGCATCTGCATGATCTGAAGGTAGGGAAGCTTTCCGCTTCCCATGTTTGGTGACGCGCCGAGTACGGCGATACTCTCAGGATAAAAAAGATTTCTCAGCCCCATGAACCCCCCGTGTTTTCACTCTAATCGCGAATTCATCTATTACTAATGTCTCCGGTAGTCAACCAAAAAATACGAACGAGCGGGAAATTTCGCTGTTGACAAACCTTCATAAATGTACACAATCTAACCCGTTGGTCGGAAGAAGACGGGATGGCGGAGGCGCCGCGCTTTCAATGGGTTGGCGACAGGTTGGTGGAGAGGGGAGGCCGCATCCTTCCTTGAGAGAGATGGTGTGATGACATGGAAGATGAAAAGTGGGAAGTTGCCCATGTGGCAGCGGGGATGATAGATGCGAATATCGTAGCCGGGAGGCTTGAAACCGATGGCATCCCGGTGAAACTCAAATACGAGGCGGTGGGTGTTCTCTATGGTCTGACCGTTGATGGCCTCGGTGAGGTCAAGGTACTGGTGCCGGCGGGGTATATGGAGAAGGCGCTGGAGGCACTCGCACATCATTATGAAGAGGCTGATATCGTAACGGATCTTTAGATATTGTCGCTGTCGCTTTTATAGATGCCGTCCAGCGGGGTCTTGCACGCGGGGCACTTCGAGTCCCTCAGGTCTATATCCTCTACATTGAATCCGCATCTTTTTATCAAGAGTCTTCCACAGTTGGAACAGTAGGTGTTTTCTCTCTCGTCGCCCGGGACGTTGCCGGCGTAGACATACTTAAGTCCGGCCTCCCTTCCTATCTCCAACGCCATATGTATCGTTGCCAGTGGGGTCGGGGGGAAGTTCTGCATCCGGTACTGTGGATGGAAACGGCTGATGTGCCACGGGGTCTCAGGGCCGAGGGAATGGATATACCAGGCGATATCCCTCAGTTCTTCCTTGTCGTCGTTCAGGGTCGGCATGATGAGGGTGGTTACCTCCACCCAGATGCCGAGATCCTTCATTCTTCTCAGGCTATCCAGGACCGGCTGAAGCTTCCCGCCGCAGTATTTCTCATAGAACTTGTTGCGAAATGACTTGAGGTCGACGTTTGCGGCGTCGAGGCAGGATGAGGCCGCCCCAAGCGCCTCGCCGGTCATGAAGCCGTTGGTGACAAAGATGTTCTTGATACCTTTTTTATGTGCCATCCTTCCTATATCCAGGGCGTATTCGAGGAATATCGTCGGTTCGGTATAGGTGTACGCAATGGTCTTTGACCCCGTTCTCAGGGCCTTTTCTATGATCTCCTCCGGCATTGAGCTGCGCCCGATGATTTTTCCTTCACCGTGCGGTATCTGTGATATGTCGTGATTCTGACAGAATTCGCAACGAAAATTGCACCCGACGGTGGCTATGGAGTAGGATTTTGAACCCGGATAGACGTGAAAGAGGGGTTTCTTCTCAATGGGGTCTACGCTCTCCGCTATCGATATCCCGTGTACCAGCGTGTACAGCGTCCCGTTCCGGTTCTCCCGAACCCCGCAGATGCCGAATCTCGATGGGGCTATCCTGCACCGGTGGGCGCAGAGATTACACCGGACATAGTGGTCGTCCAGTTTTTCATAGAGGATCGCCTCTTTCATCGGCTTGTCCTCCTTCGTGCGGCACCGGGGGCGGGATACCTGCTCGCCGTTTTTGTCTCCGCCTGTTTTCCGAGGGGATCCTGAACGGTCATGAGGGTGTAAACAACCGGGAATGAAAGTCCTATAAATGAACCAAAGGGATTATTGACAACGGGGGTCTTCTCTTCGACAGAAGCCGCGGCCGGGTACCACGTTGGCGGAAAAAAGAGGACAGACCCCCACTCTATGGCAGTATCCGGAAGCGCCGACCTGACCAGGCGGATCAGCTCGGGGATGCTTGAAGAACACTTGTTTTTGTCTGGATGCAGGGCGGCTCTTTTTTCACTCTGTATCGAGGACAAAGAATACCTGTTTATGGTTCCGATGAATATCCTGCCGCCGCACACCCTGACCGCCTCGTGTATCATATCCCGTAGATTATGTGCCGGGTCGGGAAAGATCAGGGTGACAACATCAAACTCGTTATCGGAAAAAGGGAGATCTTCGCAGGTTCCCGGACAGAGGTCGGCTCTCTGGCCCAATCTCTTCCGTGCTATATCCAGCATCTCGTGCGACGGATCGACACCCGTTACACTGCACCCCTTTCCCCTGAAGAAACGAAGATAATCTCCCTCCCCGCACCCCACGTCGAGCAGCCGTTCGCCATCCGCGGGTTTCAGGAGCCTCAGGATCAGATCCTTCTCGCGTCTATCTATGTAATATGTGGCTGGAGAACGTAATCCAATCGTCATACGATTACCCCTCGCTTTTACCCAAACATACCGTTGACAGGTTTTCTCTCTACCCGCCGATTGAAGACATGTTCGTTGCGCATTTTCTTCTGTGCCCTTGGTGGCAGTCTGTCTTGTAACTGTCGGGTTTTCTGCCGATAAGGTCTCGTATGAGGGCCTCCAGTTCGGAATCGGTGCACCCGTCACGCAGGGGCGCCTTGAGATCAACCGTCGGCTCATCGGCGAGGAGGCATGCCCTCAGGTGTCCGTCGGCCGTCAGACGTAGCCTGTTGCAGGAGCTGCAGAATCCGTGGCTCATGGCACTGATGAAGCCGATCTTTCCCTGTGCTCCCTCCAGTGTGTACAGACGTGCCGGACCGTCCATTCTGTCCCGACGAGTCTGGACTACCGGCTCCATGGGGGCGAAGCCGCTGATACGCCGCATAACCTCGTCATTGGAGAGGTAACCCAGGTCGTTGTCCAGGGCCGCCTCGCCTATCGGCATGAATTCGATGAACCGTACCTGATAGGGCCTGTCTATGGTAAGTCTCGCAAAATCGAGTATCTCGTCGTCGTTGAACCCCTGTATTGCCACCACGTTGATCTTGATGGGCGAGAATCCCGTACTGTATGCCTTCCGTATCCCTCCGATCACACTGCCTAAGTCTCCCCCTCTGGTTATATCCCCGTATCTTTCGGGAACAAGGGAGTCAAGGCTTATATTGATCCTCCGTATACCCGCATCAAATATCGCCTCGGCGCAGTCTTCAAGGAGCACCCCGTTTGTTGTCAGACTGATGTCCCGCAGGCCCTCCACCTTCTTGAGGGATGAGAGGAAGTCTATGGCCCCGCGCCGTACCAGGGGTTCTCCTCCGGTCACGCGAACCTTGGTGATGCCGGTCTTGACCGCAACGGTCACGATCCTCAACATCTCTTCATATCTGAGGATGTCCTGATGACCGATAAAAGACATGCCTTCCTTCGGCATGCAGTACACGCAGCGCAGGTTGCATCGGTCGGTGATCGATATTCTCAGGTAATTGATTTCTCTGTTATGCTTATCTATCATATGCGATATCCTTGGCGATTCCCGTTGCCAGGAAAGGGGACAATCCGTTCCATCCGCAAAAACCCCCTGTATGACCGCCGAACGTGAAATGTGAAGGCCTTTTCTAACACAATCGGGTATGCATAACAAGATATCCGCACACCCGATCCGAGGGCGTGCAGACCATCCCGATTGTGTTGTCCCCCCATCAACTTACCGTGCCGATTTGAGGGAAAGTGCGGAGGGGCAATCCCCTTTTCCTTTCTACCATATTTTTGTGGGGCGGCGCGATTTCTTTTGATCCTGTTATGTGGTAGAAGATTTTTGCGGATGCACCTTCTGGTCTCATGGACACTCCGTGGTGGACGAGCGATGCCGGGGATATGAAATATATGGTTCGAACGATAACGATACTGTCTGTCGGTATAATCTCGATATCCTTTGCGGCTATATTCGTCAGATTCTGTGACGATGTGCCGGCGATTATGATAGCCGCGTACCGGCTGGGCGTTGCGTCTATTATCCTGCTCGTATTCTCGAGAATACGAGGTGTCTCTTTCAGGATACCAAGAAAAGACCTGCTTCTTTCGATTGCCGGGGGCGTGTTTCTGGGGCTGCATTTCATATTCTGGATAACGTCACTGAAATATACGTCGGTTGCGAGCAGCGTGGTCCTTGTCACCACCAATCCCATCTTTGTAGGTATCTTCTCCTATTTCATTCTGAAGGAGAGACAGCACAGGGAGATTATAGTCGGGACGATTCTGTGCCTCATCGGAAGTGTCGTGATCGCGGCAGGAGACAGCGGGATTCACTCCCTGATCCTGCTTGATGAAAAGGCGCTGGTGGGGGATGTCTTTGCGTTGGTTGGGGCGGTGATGGCGAGTGCCTATCTGCTCACGGGGAGCAGGGTTAGGGAGAGTCTCGACATACTGACCTATATAACCATCGTGTATACGACGAGTGCTATTTTCCTGGCCGGGGTATCTCTTCTCATGGGTATCTCTTTCACCGGGTACCGATCCTCTTCCTATATGTACATGATCCTTCTGGCTGTTATCCCGCAGCTCGTGGGACACACATCCATCAATTGGGCGCTGAAACACCTGAGGGCGGGGATGATCGCGATATCGATCCTCGGGGAGGCGATCGGGGCTACGATCCTCGCGTATCTCTTCTTCGGGGAAACGGTGAGTACCCCTCAGATAGCTGGGATGGCGCTCATATTCACCGCCATTATCATAGCGTCGAGGAAGGGTAAAAAAATACAGGGTTGACAGAGATCTTTTTCACCTTTCCGATTCCGGTCCAAGTACCGCTCCCGGACCCGTTCTGTGTGTGGCCTCTTATTATATTACCCCTTCGTATCGGATCTGTCGTTCGGGTCTTTTTTGTCTGCCACCTGGCAGGACTGGTTCATTCAGGTGGGAACTCCCATCTTCGGCAGGATGTAGGATTGAAGGACAAACCAGGCGACAACAATCCCCAGTATGATCAGTATGTCTTGCATAACGTCACTCTCTTTCTAATAGTTTTTAACGATACGTCGGGGTCTTCTCACGCGTGTCATCACCGTACGGACCCCCGATACGTACATCATGTCTTTGTCGCGGACAGGATCTCACCCCGTGTACTGACAACGATTTCCTCCAGGGGGATCTTCTCGCCTGCCGCCTCCATCCCTCTCTTTACTATCGCAGGAAGGCCCGAGCAGCAGGGAACTTCCATCACGACCGTGGTGACGCTTCTGATCCCCGCGGTCTTGAAGATGTCGGCAAATCTGCGGATATAGTCCTGGACGTCGTCGAACTTCGGGCATCCCATCAGGACGATCTTCCCCTTCAACAGGTCCCGGTGAAGCGTGGGAAGGGCGACCGCCGTGCAGTCCGCAATCACGAGCAGGTCGGCCCCCTTGAGAAACGGCGCGGTCGCAGGCACGAGTCGTATCTGTATGGGCCAGTGCGTTAGAGAAGAGGCGTCACCGGGCTCACCGATATCGTCGGGCCGGTTTGCCTCCCGGCGGGGCGCGAATGGCTCAAAGGTCTGGAGCGTGCTTGACGGGCATCCGCATGGCAGGGGATCCAGCATTTCTCCCCGGTCGTTTTCATTCCCGCTAAGATATGCAGCCACCGCCTCTTTGTCAAACGCGTCCGTTTCCCGCTCAACGATCTTCAATGCCCCGGTGGGGCATTCCCCGATGCACGCGCCGAGACCGTCACAGTACCTGTCCTCAACAACCCGGGCCTTCCCGTCGATGATCTGCAGGACGCCCTCGGCACACCCGGGGACACATTGCCCGCACCCGTCACACAGTCCTTCGTCAATCTCGATTACCTGTCGCACTACCTTCATGGGGTCACCATCCCGAATTATTTTTTCCGTTATCGTGCCGGACCTTCTTCGCAGGGTTGATATGACAGACGCGGCAGCATACTGAAGGAGAGTCGATGGTCCGATGTGCCGGTGACTGAGGGTGAACTTGACCTGCCTTAATTGAGCGATTATACTCATATCACATAAATACAGAATTGGGGAGGCGTCTCTGTATGGCACACCGAAAGAGGATTATCGTGGTCGGAGGTTCCGCCGCAGGGCCCAAGGCCGCCGCGAAGGCGCGGAGGATGGATTATCATGCCGATATAGTTATCCTGCAGAAGGACCCTGATCTGTCGATGGCCTCCTGCGGATATCCGTACTATGTCGGAGGCTGTTTCGATGACCGTAATATGCTCCTGTGCACGGGGACAGGGGTGACACGGAACCCCTTGTTCTATCTCAACGCGAAGGGGATAGAGGCGAGGACAAGCACCGAGGTGACGGCGATAGACAGGGGCGCCAGGACCGTGGCCTGCACGAATCTGCTGACGGGGGAGAAGGAGTCGCTTGCGTATGACAAGCTCATCATCGCTACGGGCTCCGTTCCCAGGATGCCCCCCGTTCCTGGGACCGACCTTGAGGGTGTGACCACGCTCCAGTCGATGAAGGATGCCGATTTCCTGCGCAGGGTGCGTGACGAAGGGAAGATCAAGAAGGCCGTCGTTATCGGAGGCGGACTGATAGGGATCGAGACATGCGAGGCCCTTCAGCTGGCAGGGATCGATATTACGGTGGTCGAACTGTTGCCCCAGCTCCTGACCTTTCTCGACTGGGAGCTCGCCAAACTGGTCGAAAATCATGTAAAAAGCAAATCGACGAATGTTATCACCGATAACGGTATCGTTGAATTTATGGGTAAGAATGGGAAATTGACGGGCGTGAAGCTTCAGAACGGGGCCGAGCTGGCCTGTGAGCTGGCCGTGGTCGCAGTCGGCGTGATTCCCAACGTGCGTCTCGCGAAGGATGCGGGGCTGAAGATAGGCGAGCTGGGTGGAATTGAGGTCGATGAATACATGCAGACCTCGGACGAAGATATCTATGCCGTGGGGGACTGTGTCGAATCGCTCAACCGAATAACGAAGAGAAAGGTCCTGGCCCCCTATG
>JAUSPK010000137.1 GCA_030655735.1 Syntrophales bacterium
AAAAAGGGGAAAAAATACGATCTCTTATCTATAATGCTGAGCTGCCAAAGGATCTCAACCAGGCAATCCTCGATGCCTACCGGAAACTCTGCGAGGAGTATGGGGAGGATACCGACGTGGCCGTGCGATCTTCCGCGACGGCGGAAGACCTGCCCGACGCCAGCTTTGCCGGGCAGCAGGAGACATACCTGAACATCAGGGGCAAGGATGCCCTGGTGGATGCATGCAAGAGGTGCTTCGCCTCTCTCTTTACCAACAGGGCCATTTCATACCGGGAAGACAAGGGTTTTGATCATATGTCGGTCGCCCTCTCCATCGGCGTCCAGAAGATGGTGCGATCCGATCTTGCGGCCTCCGGCGTTATCTTCTCCATCGACACCGAATCCGGGTTCAGAGACGCCATTCTGCTCACGGGTGCGTACGGCCTGGGTGAGATGGTGGTCCAGGGAACGGTCAATCCTGATGAATTTTATGTCTTCAAACCGACCCTTAAGACAGGATACAAGCCGATCCTCCAGAAGAAACTGGGGACAAAAGAGGTCAAGATGATCTACGCATCAGGAAAAGAAGACCCTGTAGAGATTGTCCCGGTCTCGGAAGAGGAGAGGAAGCAATTCTGTATCACCGAAGAAGAGATCCTGACACTTGCACGGTGGACTGCCATCATAGAAGACCACTACTCCAAAAAGGCCGGATATTTCAAACCCATGGATATCGAGTGGGGCAAAGATGGGAACACCGGCGAACTATTCATCCTGCAGGCTCGCCCCGAAACCGTTCAGTCCCAGAGGGACGTCAATGTACTGGAAAGTTACAAGCTTGCTGAAACGGGAAAGCTCCTCGTTACGGGAACGGCGGTCGGATCGAAGATCGGCGCCGGACCGGCGCATGTTATAGAAAGTGCCAGCGACATCAAAGATTTCAAGAAGGGAGAGGTACTCATCACCGATATGACCGACCCTGACTGGGAACCCATTATGAAGAACGCCACCGCTATCATAACGAACAAGGGTGGAAGAACCTGCCACGCCGCTATTATCAGCAGAGAACTGGGCGTGCCCTGTATCGTGGGCACGGGGGACGGAACCGAGAAGCTGAAGGGTGTCAAAGAGGTAACGGCATCGTGTTCCGAAGGGGAGGTGGGGAATGTCTATGAAGGCATCTTGAAGTACGATGTCACAAAAATCAACCTGGAAAGTCTGGAGCGCCCCAAGACCAAGATCATGATGAATGTCGGTAACCCCGAGCTCGCCTTTGACGTGGCATCTATCCCAAACGACGGTGTGGGACTGGCACGGCTCGAGTTTATCATAAGCAATTTTATACAGATACACCCGATGGCCCTGGTACGCTTCGACACGCTGGAGGATAAAGAGACCAAAAAGGCCATAGAGGCCCTCACCCTGGGGTACGAAAACAAGACCGATTTCTTCGTGGACAAGCTGGCTCAGGGAGTGGCGAAGATAGGCGCCGCCTTCTATCCCAATGACGTCATCGCCAGGATGAGCGATTTCAAGAGCAATGAATACGCCAACCTGATCGGCGGCCCGCTCTTCGAAGTCGAAGAGGAAAATCCCATGATAGGATTCCGGGGTGCGTCGCGGTATTATGACGACCGCTACAGGGAAGGGTTTAACCTCGAATGCGAGGCGATGCTCAAGGTGCGCAACGAGATGGGTCTCTCCAACGTGAAGCTGATGATCCCCTTCTGCAGAACCGTAGAGGAGGCCAAAAAGGTTGTCGATGTCATGGCGCAAAACGGTCTTGTCCAGGGGGAAAACGACCTTGAGCTGTACATGATGGTCGAGATTCCCAGCAACGTTATCCTGATAGAGGAGTTCGGCAAGATCTTCGACGGATTTTCCATCGGTTCAAACGATCTGACCCAGCTCACGCTGGGGCTCGACAGGGATTCCTCCCTGATAGCCCATATCTTTGATGAGCGAAATCAGGCGGTGACTAGCCTCATCCGGGATGCAATCGCCAAGGCAAACAAGATGGGAAAGAAGATCGGCATCTGTGGACAGGCCCCGAGTGATTACCCCGAGTTTGCCGAGTTCCTGGTCGAATGCGGTATCAGCAGCATCTCTCTCATCTCCGATACCGTTATTGAGACAACACTGAACGTACTGAAGACAGAAAAGGCGCTGGGGAAGTAGCTGCGCGCCCCTGAACCATACATAATACCCAAAGAAAAAGGATATGCGGCCAAACGGCTGCATATCCTTTTTTAATGTGTGTCAGAGTAGATCTGTAAGCCGAGTTCTGTTCCTCTTCCCGGTTACCCCGAAAGAGTGATGATCATTCATCTGGGACAGCAGTTGCCTGCTGCCTCAAGCAACCTACCCGGAAACTTCGGACGGGCCGCCCTCAACGTTTCCCTATTTGGTCTTGCTCCGGATGGGGTTTACCAAGCTTTCCCGGTCACCCGGGAAACTGGTGAGCTCTTACCTCGCCTTTTCACCCTTACCCCGAAAAAGATCGGGGCGGTATATTTTCTGTGGCACTTTCCTTAGGGTCGCCCCCAGTCGCCGTTAGCGACCATCCTGCCCTGTGGAGCTCGGACTTTCCTCCGGCCCGCTGGTGCGGACCCGCGATCATCCGATCTGCTCTGACATACCGTATATAACATACTTTTAGGCCATGTCCAACTCATCATCGATGGCCTCATTGGCGAGCCGGTCGGCCACGGCATTCTCACTCCGGGGCACGTGTTTGACGGTATATCCATCAAACAGTGCAAGGTGTCGTTGCACCTCTTGCATAAGGGTCTTCAACCGGGCGTTTTTTACACGGTAGACACCATTGATCTGTCGCACCAGGAGCTCCGAATCAAGGAATACCTGAATGGTTTTGTGTCCACCCGAAAGGGCCTCTTCCAGCCCCAGGATGAGGGCGGCATACTCGGCCTCATTATTTGTGCAGGAACCCAGAAATTTTTTCGCCGTTGTCAGGACGCCCCCATTCTCATCGAACAGGACGGCTCCGGCCCCTCCATTCCCGGGGTTTCCACGACACGCCCCGTCGGTATACAGCCGGACCGCTTTTCCCTCAGGCATCGGTATTCCTGTCTTCCCAGTAGATGATCCTCTCACAATGAGGGCACAGCATCAATTTATCATTCCTCTGCAATTCGTTATACATCTGCGGAGGAATGTTCATGTGACACCCGTAGCAGACTGCCTTCCACACGGGCACAACGGCGCGGCCGCCCTTCCTGTCTTTTATCATATCAAACTTTTTGAGAAGGCCCGCTTTTGTTCTGCTTCTTGTCTCGTCACTTCTTTTCAGTACCTTCTTCAGTTCAGAGCCGATGGAGTTCAGCTCCTTTTCCATTTTCCGTATCTCGTTTTCGCATGTGGAACGGCGCCCGGCTGTTTCGCTCTCCTTTGCCTTCAAATCCTCGCCAGCCCTGTCGATCTCCTCAAGCAGATGAATTATCTCGTCCTCAACTGCGCCGTTCTTCTCATTTATGGTGTCTATCTCTTTCAATATTGCTTCATATTCTTTGTTGGTCTTGACCTCAAGCAGACGGCTCTTTGCCTTTTTTATGTTTTCGATACTATTTTTCAGTGCGGTTTCTTTTACCTTGTGATCGGCCCTCAGCATCTCTACCCTTTGTTCGTCTTCCTTTAGTTCCCTTTCAATGCTCTCCAATTCCTCGCCAAGCCTGTTTATTTCCTGAGGCAAATCCACCCGTCCTGCCGTCAGCTTATCCATCTCAAATGTTATATTCTGAAGTTCAATCAACGAAAATATCTGCTCTTTCAAAAATTTTCCCCTTTCCGACCGATGTACAAAAAAAAATGCACCAAAATCTTGGTGCACCCCTTAGTAAAAAACCATATATAATGTTTCTGCTGACATCTGTATTTTTCTAAAGTCCACATATCCCTTTTTATGGTGGGCCCACCTGGGTTCGAACCAGGGACCTACCGGTTATGAGCCGGTGGCTCTTCCAGCTGAGCTATGGGCCCAAAGACACTTTGAGCTGACCAAAAACCGGTTTTTTATACCGTATTAAAATGTTTGTCAAGAAATTTTATTGACAGGCCCGCAACCCTTCAGCCGCAGAGGGCCTTGAAGGTTACACGGCCGTCATGTCAGAGACTTTTTACACAAAGAGATGTTCCGACAATTCCTTTATGGTGCCGATGGTAATCCGGGCCATCTGCTTGTCCGTCACCTTTTCAATGGAGGAGGCCCCTGGCAGGATGCAGCGGTTGAACCCCATTCTCGACGCCTCTTTGATTCTTTCATCCATCCGGCCGACACTTCGCACCTCCCCCGTCAGCCCCACCTCACCACAGACAACGGTGTCGGCGTCGATCGGTCTGTTCAGAAAACTGGACATCAGGGATGAAATGATACCGAGATCCACCGCCGGCTCGTCCAGCTTCACACCGCCAGCGACATTGATAAATATATCATGATTTCCCAGGTGAAGACCGCATACCTTCTCCATAACGGCCGCAAGGAGCGATACCCGGTTGTGGTCCACCCCGATGGTTGTCCTTCTGGGGATGCCGAAGGTGTTCTCGCTGACCAGGGACTGGATCTCCACCAGCAGAGGTCGTGTCCCTTCCATGCTGGGCACAACCACCGACCCGGCCGCGCCCTTCGGCCGTTCCGACAGGAACAGGGCCGATGGATTCGATATCTCGACAAGGCCATGTTCTCTCATTTCAAAGACGCCGATTTCATTGGTGGGGCCATATCTATTTTTTACATTGCGTATGATCCGGAAGGCATGCCCCGTGTCTCCCTCAAAATACAGGACCGTATCCACCATATGTTCTAATATTTTTGGCCCCGCTATCGCTCCCTCTTTTGTTACATGACCGATCAGGAATATGGGGATCCCCGTCTTCTTCGACATCATGATGAGCTTCCCCGATGTCTCCTTTATCTGGCTGACACTCCCGGGGGCGGAGGTGATCGCCGATGAGTACACCGTCTGGATGGAGTCGATAACCACAATCCCGGGATGCATCTCGCGTATATGCCTCAGAATGTTCTCAAGCGAAACCTCGACAAGCACCATCAGATTTTTCGACGAGGCCCCTATACGTTCGCCCCTGAGTTTGATCTGGCGTGCCGATTCCTCCCCCGACACATAGAGGGCCACCAGCCCGCTTGCGGCAAGATTCTGCATGACCTGCAGGAGGAGGGTGGATTTTCCTATGCCGGGATCACCCCCTATCAGTATGGCGGAGCCCCCGACGATTCCTCCCCCCAGTACCCGGTCTATTTCGGCGATGCCCGTCTGTTGTCGGCCCTTTTCATCCGCCGTGATGGTGTCGATGGACAGGGGATCCTCATTGAAGCATGCCTCCAGGGAGCCTTCGGCCGGAGTGACCCTCTCTTCTTCCTCGACACACTGGTTCCATTCGCCGCAGGAGGGACACCTGCCGAGCCACTTTGCGGACTGATGGCCACAATTCTGACAGAAAAAAGTGGTCTTTGGTTTTTTCATAACTATCCTCCGGCGGGGCGCCCCTGGCCTCACAGCTGACGAACTCTAACCAATTTGGCCGATTTACGCAACTCAAAACCCCCTGCCCCGGTATACTCGGGGAATTTTTTAGGGCGGTTCATGTACCATTGCCGCCAGTACGCTGGCGCCCTGAAAATCTCTGAAACGCCTCACTTATGGATGGACACGCAATGGCAATTCTGGTATGAAAACGAGTTGCCAACATATGGCAGAAGGGGTCTTTATGAACAATCCAAACTTCAGTTCCGGCCCGTGCTCCAAGAGACCGGGGTGGAACGTTGATGTATTGAAGGAGGCGGCACTTGGCCGTTCTCACCGCAGCGCCCTCGGCAGGGAGAAACTGGCACGGGCGATAACCGAGAGCAGAGAGGTGCTTGGCATCCCGGAAGGGTACCTTCTCGGGATACTCCCCGGTTCCGACACCGGCGCCTTTGAGGGGGCCATGTGGTCGCTTCTGGGGCCCCGTCCGGTAACGGTTCTCGTATGGGAGAGTTTCAGCAAGGGGTGGGCAACGGATGTGGACAAGCAGCTGAAGCTCAGCCCCACAATTCTTGAGGCGGATTACGGGCAGCTCCCCGATCTGGGGGGTATCGACTGGTCGAATGACGTGGTCTTTGTGGCAAATGGTACGACCAGCGGTGTCAGAATCCCCGACTGGAAATGGATACCCGATGACCGGAAAGGCCTGACTCTGTGCGATGCAACCAGCGCGGCCTTTGCCATGGATATCGAGTGGTCAAAGATCGACGTCCTGGCGTACTCCTGGCAGAAGTGCCTGGGAGGGGAGGCCGCCCACGGGGTATTGGTCCTGGGCCCGCGGGCCGTGGAACGGCTGGAGACCTATACCCCTCCGTGGCCGATGCCGAAGATATTCCGTCTTACAAAGGGTGGCAAGGTAACCAGGGCGATCTTCAAGGGGGATACGATCAACACCCCCTCGATGCTCTGTGTGGAGGATTATCTGGATGCCCTCGCGTGGGCGGGGAAGATTGGGCTGTCCGGTCTTATCGAAAGGAGCAGGGGGAATTTGAAGGTGGTGGAGGAGTGGGTCAGTCGGACGGACTGGATTGACTTTCTTGCCGAGTCTCAAGATATCCGATCCAGCACATCCGTCTGTCTGAAGGTTACGGACAGCAGGTTTCAGGCGCTGTCCAGGGAGGATCAGTCGGCATTCGTCAAGGATATTACGGGGAAACTGAGCAAAGAGGGCATCGCTCATGATATAGCTTCATACAAGGATGCCCCTCCTGGATTTCGCATATGGTGCGGGCCCACCGTGGACGCATCGGATGTCAGGACAGTCGTTGAGGGGCTGGATGCGGCGTGTCTGCTCAGGATGGACAGTCTGTGAAAATCGGCCGGACATGCCGGTGACAATACACGAGAAAGGATACAACGACTCATGAAGAGGGTTCTGGTAAGCGATACGCTGGCGAAAGAAGGTATCGAGATATTTAAAAATGCCCCGGGGATCGAGGTCGATGTCAAGACAGACCTTACCCCCGATGAGCTGAAGGACATAATAAAAAACTATGACGGGCTGGCCATACGGAGTGCCACCAAGGTAACAGAGGAGATCATCGGCGCGGCGGAGCGCCTCAAGGTTGTCGGCAGGGCCGGGATAGGGCTCGACAACGTGGCGGTCGAAGCGGCAAGCAAGAAGGGGATCGTGGTCATGAACACCCCCGGCGGCAATACGATCACCACGGCGGAGCACGCCATAGCCATGATGCTTTCCCTGGCCCGAAGAATTCCCCAGGCCACCGCTTCCACAAAGGCGGGGAAGTGGGAGAAAAAGAAGTTTATGGGCTCAGAGATCTCCAACAAGACGCTGGGGATCGTCGGTATTGGAAGGGTGGGTTCCATCGTGGCCAACCGGGCCCAGGGACTGACCATGAATGTGATGGCCTATGACCCCTTTATCTCACATGAAGCAGCGGAGAAGATGGGAATTGTGCTTGCCCCTCTCGACGAGGTCCTCCAAAAGGCCGATTTTATCTCGGTGCACACCCCCCTGATGGAAGAGACACGGGGTCTGATCAACGCCACTTCCTTCGAAAAGATGAAGGATGGCGTATTCGTTATCAACTGCGCACGGGGCGGGATCATTGATGAGGACGATCTGTATGACGCCCTTGTTTCGGGGAAGGTCGCCGGTGCCGCTCTTGACGTCTTTGTCGACGAGCCCACCGGGAACACGAAACTCCTCTCCCTGGAGAATATCATCTGCACGCCGCATCTGGGTGCATCAACGGATGAGGCACAGATCAATGTAGCCATCGCTATCGCCCAGCAGATAGTGGATTGCCTGACAACCGGAGAGATAAAGAATGCCGTTAATTTCCCCTCCGTCAGTGCGGAGGCGCTCGTCCTGATAAAACCGTATCTGACCCTGGGAGAAAAGGTCGGGAGGTTTGTGGCACAGATTGTTACCGGGGGTATCAAAGAGGTTGCCATTGAGTACAGCGGCGCCATCCTTGACCATAATGTGGCCCCCGTCACCATATCCTTCCTGAAGGGGCTCCTCACGCCGGCCCTGAAGGAAAGCGTCAACTATATTAACGCACCGGTTATAGCGAAGGAACGGGGCATCAGCATCATAGAATCAAAGAGCAGCGAGATGAAGGACTACAAAAACATGATTTCCGCTACCGTGAAAACGGACCAGGAAGTCTCATTCGCTGCGGGAGCCATATTCGGGCGGGAGGACCTGAGGATCGTCAGGATCAATAAGTTCATGCTGGATGTTATCCCCGAGGGATCCATGCTGATGCTCTACAACCACGACAGGCCTGGTGTTATAGGGAACATAACCACAACCCTCGGCAATGACAATGTCAATATCGCGCGACTCCACCTGGGTCGCGAACAGGTGGAGGGGAAAGCTCTGGTCGTACTGAGCACAGACACCCCCATTTCCAAAGGCACCATGACAAAGCTGAGGGGACTGCCCAACATCATATCTGTTATCGGGATAGAGATGTAGCCTCTTACAACTACTTGAGCGGAGACGGAATATTATGGCACAGGTAATCATAGTTGGCACCCAGTGGGGTGACGAGGGAAAGGGAAAGATCGTGGACCTTTACGCTCGTGACGCGGATGTTATCGCCCGCTTCCAGGGGGGCAATAACGCGGGACATACCCTGGTGGTCGAGGGAAGGCAAACCATACTTCATCTGATACCGTCCGGGATCCTCCACAACAACAAGATTTGCGTTCTCGGGAACGGTATGGTGATTGATCCAGAGGTGTTGCTTCAGGAGATTGATGAACTGAGCGAAAAAAATCTTTTTCCTCCCGATACAAAACTGTACATCAGTCAGAATGCCCATATCATTATGCCGTACCACAGAAGCCTGGACAAGGCCCGTGAGACACGCAAGGGAGCCACGAAGATCGGAACAACAGGGAGAGGAATCGGGCCCGCTTATGAAGACAAGATCGTGCGCACCGGCATCAGACTGTGTGACCTTCTTGATAGCGAGACGTTTGGCGAAATGCTGCGCAGCAATGTCGAGGAGAAAAATTTCTATCTGACACAATTCTACGAAGAGAAGCCCGTGGAATATGATGCCATATTTGACGAATACTGCGGATATGCCGATCGCCTCAGGCAGTACGCGGCAAACACATCCCTCATAATTGACCAGGAAATCAAGAAAGGCAGCGACATCCTTTTTGAGGGCGCGCAGGGGTGCCATCTTGATATCGATTATGGGACGTACCCTTTTGTGACATCCTCCAATACGGCGGCGGGGAGCGCCTGCTGCGGCTCAGGCGTAGGACCCACAAGGATAGACGCCGTAGTGGGTATCTGTAAGGCATATACTACGCGGGTTGGAGAGGGGCCTTTTGTCACGGAACTGACCGGAACAATCGGTGAAAAGATTCAGACAGTGGGGTGCGAGTTCGGCGCCACGACAGGAAGAAAGCGCCGATGCGGGTGGCTTGATATGGTCCTTGTCAGACAGTCGGTCAGGGTCTCGGGGATAACCGGTATCGCCCTGACAAAACTGGATGTTCTCACGGGGATCAATCCGCTCAGGATATGTGTCGCGTATAAGACCGGCAGTGAACAATTCTCGGAATCTGTTCCCCCCAACACGAAGGTGCTTGGGCAGTGCAGTCCCGTCTATGAAGAGATGGCGGGCTGGTCAGAGGATATAACCGGAGCAAAAACGATGGACGACCTTCCCGTCAACGCGAGAAGGTACATCGAACGGCTGGAAGAATTGGCCGGCGTGAAGATGTCACTCGTTTCCGTGGGACCGGGAAGAGATGAAACCATTATGTTGAGAAACCCGTTTCATGGGTGAGGGCCAGTTGGTATAGGCTGGGAACCGTGCACTTTGGAGGAATCCCGACAGCACGGCGTACCGGAAGACGAAGCAACAACCCGTAGCTTACATGGTACCGGGCGACATTTCAGGGGGGGGGTAGTTCTTATTAAAGCCACCATTTCATTGGATCCACAAGAGCTTGTTCTCCGGTGCGTCAACGCGGCCCTGGACAGAAAAGCGGAAGACCTCGTCATACTCAGCGTAAAGGCTGTTTCCTCCTTTGCCGACTACTTTGTTATATGCAGCGGGAATTCAGACCGGCAGATACAGTCGCTTGCCGATCATGTCGGGCAGAAACTGAAAAAGGCGGGCGTATTCCCTCTGGGAGTTGAAGGGGAACGCTCTGGAAGCTGGATACTAATGGATTACGGCGATGTGATAGTCCATATATTCTATAAGCCCGTGAGGGAGTTTTATGATATCGAGGGCCTGTGGGCGGATGCGCCGAGGATGACAATCGAAGAATCCTTGCAGGAGCTGACTGCTCTCAATGATGATATGTGAAGCGAAAGAAGTGGTTTCAGGCCTTGCCGACATACTGTTCCCCGCGCAATGTCAGACATGCGGGGCCGTGCTGATCGGCGATGGAGGAGACATCTTCTGTTCCAACTGCTTGTCCACAGTACGGTTTACGACCGCTCCCCAGTGCACCTCCTGCGGCCGTCCCTTTGAGGCAACGCAGGGAGCAGACCATCTCTGTGAGGAATGCATCCTGTCGCGGCCGCCCTTTTCCGTGGCCCGGTCGTTGGGTGTATATGAGGGGGCTCTCCTCGATGTCATCCATCTGTTCAAGTATCATGGAAAGATATCGGTGGGAGAGGCCTTGGGGCGGATGATGGCGCAGGCCCCGTACGATTCCCTGGCGATAGGGGATTACTCTCTGATCATACCTGTCCCCCTGCATCCGAAGAGATTGAGGGAGCGGGGGTTCAACCAGTCGCTTATCCTTGCACGGCAGGTATCGAAACAGTTTTCCATCCCCCTTGAGTTCCTCGTACTCCGGAGAACGCTTCACACCGAGGCGCAGGTCACACTCTCGGGGCGCAGGCGAAGAGCAAATGTAAAGGGAGCCTTTGAAGTGACGGATCCAAGCGGGACGCAAGGGCACAAGATCTTACTGATAGATGATGTCTACACCACCGGCAGCACCGCCGCGGAGTGCTCGAAGGTGCTGATGAAGAGCGGCGCGAAGGAGGTGGCGGTGCTCACTCTGGCGAGGGCCTGATGGTGGGGAGTCACACTTAAGAGGTGCGTATGAGCAAGATACTATCCAGGGAAGATCTGAAGAAGAGGGTTGCAGCGCTCAAACGGGAGGGGAAACGGATCGTCTTCACCAACGGCTGTTTCGATATCCTTCACATAGGACATGTCAAATATCTCGAGCAGGCGAAAGGGCTGGGCGACATACTAGTGCTTGCCCTCAACAGCGACTCCTCGGTGCGATCCATTAAGGGGCCGCTGAGGCCCGTTGTCCCCGAGAATGAAAGGGCGTACATAATGGCATCCCTCGAGGTGGTGGATTATGTAGCCATATTTGGTGAAGACACACCTCTCGCGCTGATAGCGTACATCGAACCCGACATCCTGGTCAAGGGGGGGGACTGGAGCCAGGACACCGTCGTCGGACGCGAATCGGTGGAAAAGAGGGGAGGAGGCGTCGTCATTATCCCGCA
>JAUSPK010000063.1 GCA_030655735.1 Syntrophales bacterium
CGAAAATGATCCGCAAGCAAAAGGTAGCAGTACAGCGAATTGAGATCCAGCGGCTTTGAACGTTCAATGAGGCTGTAAATATGCCGGCTGTCTTCAATGCACGGTTCCCGGAAACAATATTCTCCCTCTTCGTTATGACGATATGGTTCTGACATAGAAAATCCTTATTCCTTAACAATAAGGTTCATGAAAACTTCAAAGGTTGTGCCCTGAGCATTCCTGCCTCAATCCTCATCCCTATTGAAATCTGAAGATTCTTCAGCAGGACAGCGGGCCATCTCTGAAGTAATAATATATGGACATCGGTGGTACGGTTGCTGAATCGAAGCTCACACGCTTTAAGATAAAGATAAAAGCTTGATCGGGGGATTTTGTCGAATCTTGTCTGACAGATTACCGGAAGGATTCAAAACCGTTCATGACACGGGTATCCCTGCCGGTAAATTCGTCAGGGTCGTGATTTTCCCGGTACTGTTTTCTTATATACCCCGGATCAACAAAACCATCATGAGACTGAACATTGTTACTTTGAATAACGCTGTCTAAGACCACATTCCCCTGATAATAGCTTGTAAAGTTCGCCTACTAGGATCTGGTACCCCCTGTGTATGTACCTTCCCGTTTCGCCTTAACACACCAAAGACCGACGTTTTGCTCCGCTCTCGTCATTCCCGAACTTTTTCTGAAAAGAATCCGACAAGAACCCTCTTTTTCGCGAAGAGAGTATAAGAAAAGCTCTGATAGGGACTTCCTTTTTCGTGAGGAGAGTATACGAAAAACGGCCTTGTAAGTCAAGGGAGTAATAGGCATGGATACCACGGTTGATAAATTATCCTTGCCAAGAAAGGGGGTTAGGGGATAGTAAGAACAGGATTTGGTTATTCAAAATCCTTCATCAGGACATAACATCGGCATAGTGAGCTCGAACCGTAAGCAAAGGCGGAGATGATACCAACGTATGAAATTTTTTAAGAAGATACTCCCAACTAATCTACACGCCAATGAACATGCCGTAATGATATTCATGGCAATCATTGTTGGAGTGCTGGGCGGATATGGAGCGATTCTGTTCAGGTGGTTGATACGGTTCTTTCAAAAGGCATCCTTCGGTAGTGGAGGGGGGGAGTTCCTTGCAACCCTGATGGCTCTGCCGTGGTACGCACGGCTTGTTCCCCCCATCGTAGGGGGCCTGCTGGTTGGTCTTATCGTCTATTTCCTTGCACGGGAAGCAAAAGGGCACGGAGTTCCTGAGGTAATGGAGGCGGTCGCTCTTAAGGGAGGGATCATACGAAAACGGGTCGTCCTGGTAAAATCGCTTGCATCCGCTATATGCATCGGCACTGGCGGTTCGGCAGGAAGAGAGGGGCCTATCGTACAGATCGGCTCTGCCATCGGGTCAGCGTTCGGGCAGGTACTAAAAGTCTCCGCCGACAGGATGAGGACGCTGGTAGGATGCGGCGCAGCCGCGGGAATAGCGGCAACATTCAACGCCCCAATAGCCGGGGTTATGTTTGCCATGGAGATCATCCTGGGTGAATTCGGCATCGCCACATTCAGCCCCATCGTGGTCTCTTCCGTCATGGCAACTGTCATCTCCAGGGCATACATGGGAAATTTTCCCGCCTTCGTTGTTCCGCATTACACCCTGGTCAGTACGTGGGAAATGCCTTTCTATATACTGCTGGGTATCCTTGCCGGTGTGGTTGGCGTAATTTTCACCTCAACGCTCTACAAGATCGAAGATTTATTTGCTTTAATAAAGATCCCCGATTACACAAAGGCGGCAGTGGGCGGGCTGCTCATAGGAATAATAGGAATCTTCTTCCCGCATGTCTACGGCGTCGGGTACGATGCAATCGGCCTCGCCCTGCTGGAAAACCTTCCCTGGACTATGCTGGCTGCGCTCATCATTGCCAAGATACTCGCAACCTCTTTTACCATAGGTTCCGGCGGATCAGGAGGTATCTTCGCCCCGTCACTCTTTATCGGCGCCATGCTGGGCGGGGCCTTTGGGAGTCTGGTTCACCACCTCTTCCCAGCCTTTACAGCCACATACGGGGCCTATAGCCTGGTCGGTATGGGGGCACTGGTGGCTGGCGCCACCCACGGCCCGATTACCGCGATACTCATACTGTTTGAGATGACGGGGGATTACAAGATTATACTCCCTCTCATGCTTTCCTGTATCCTGAGTTCCGTCATAGCGTCACAGATCAGACAGGAATCCATTTATACGATGAAGCTGATACGAAGGGGGATCAATATCAGGGCGGGGAAAGAGGTCAATATCATGAAATCCCTTCTCGTCAGGGATGCCATGACGAAAGACGTGGTTACCGTATCTGAAAATATGCATCTCAACAAGCTGCTGGAGCACACCTTTTCAAGCAAGTATTCCAGTTTTCCCGTGGTCGACGTCGGTGGACTGCTCAGCGGGATTGTCACCTTTCAGGATTTCAAGGAGGTAGTCTTCGAAGAAGGCCTGGGAGACCTCGTTGTGGTAAAGGATATCGTCATCCCTGACGTTATAACCATAACACGGGATGAAAGCCTGGATGAGGCGCTGAAAAAGATAGGGCTGAAGAATATAGAACAGCTTCCGGTGGTCGACGAGAACAACCCGCGAAAGATAGTCGGCATCCTCTCACGAAGAGACATCTTCTCGGCATACAACAAGGCGCTTATCAACAAGTCCCTGGCGGAGGGAATCGGCGAGAAGGACAGGCTGTAGGCTAAAGGCTAAAGGCCAAAGGCCAACGGCTGTTAGTTTTAACTTAACCCGGACAAGCCGGAAGCTCATAGCTGATAGCTCATAGCAAAAAACAGAGAAACGTTGCAAAGTCTTTGTACGGAAGGTTTTGCGGGCATGGCACAAATTTCTCTTGCCATTTTTGCAAGAACTTTACAATTGATGCATTCGTAAAAAGTCAGATTTCCCCTCCCTTGGTGGGAGGGGATTAAGGGGAGGGGGCAAATACTCTCCGAAATACAACTACTTTTCACCCCCACCCTCGCCCTCCCCCATCAAGAGGGAGGAGATTTTGGACTTTTTACGGAGTTATCACAATTAAGGGACTAAATACCTTCAGCCTAACAGCCTACAACCTTTTATGATACCCTGATCACCATATGCTGCTTTTTCCCTTTTCTGAGATGGATTTCACTGTTCTCGATGTTGCCTTCCCCGATCTTTTCGTCAAAGACCTCCACCTGCCGGCCATTAACGTATGCCCCCCCCTGCACGATCAGCCGACGGGCCTCACCTTTGGACGCACACAAATCAACATCATAAAAAAGTTCGAAGGCGGGAATTCCACCCTCCAATTCAGCCCTGGTCTTTTCCACTGTGGGTATTGCCGACGCATCGAGATCTGCACTGGTCCTGGGGATGGAGCTTGACGGGAACAGGTTGGGGCTCACGGGTTTCAGCCCGAAGTTGTTCACTGCCGCCCCCCAGGCGGCAATCGCCGCCCCCTGTCCATGGGTGATCTTTGTCGCCTCAAAGGCCAGAACGGCCTTTGCCATATTCAGTTCGGAATCCACCAGTTTTTCCGACTCCTTGATCTCTTCCACGGGCAGAAGGGTAAACAGGCCAAGGAATCTCTTCACATCCGCGTCTTCCGTGTTTATCCAGTACTGGAAATAGTCATAGGGGGTGGTGAGGGCGGCGTCCAGCCATACCGTTCCCTTCTCTGTCTTCCCCATCTTGTGACCCTGGGACGTGGTCAGAAGGGGAAATGTCATCCCGTAGATCTTCTTTTCCTCGAGTCTCCTCGTCAGATCTATCCCCGCCACAATATTGCCCCACTGGTCATTGCCCCCCATCTGGAGGATACAGCCATAATGTTTACACAGATAATAAAAATCATAGGATTGCAGGAGCATATAGTTGAATTCGATAAAGTTGAGCCCCGTTTCCAGACGTATCCGGTAGCTCTCCGCGGCAAGCATCCGGTTGACGCTGAAACAGCGCCCTATGTCCCTCAGAAACTCCACATAGTTGAGCTTCGCCAACCAATCCGCGTTATTCAAAAGAAGCGCCTTCCCCTCCCCAAAATCCAGGTATTGGGACAGCTGCTTTTTGATAGCCTCCGCATTGGCATCTATTTCATCCCGTGTCAGTATGCGACGCATCTCGGTCTTACCGCTGGGGTCACCGATAAGGGCAGTGCCGCCGCCGACAAGGGCGATGGGGCTGTGTCCGCATCGCTGCATATGGACAAGCGACATTATCGGAACGAGACTCCCGATGTGGAGGCTCGCCGCAGTGGGATCAAAACCGATGTAACAGGTAACAGTTTCTTTCTCCAGGAGACTTTGTATGGGCTCCTCATCCGTTACCTGCTCTATGAATCCCCTCTCATACAGTACGTCATATGCGCTTTTTCCGCTCATATTCATCAACTTTCCATTGCAATGTTAAGCCTTTCAATTGAAAGGGCACTGCCTGTTGTATCATCAATATCTATCAACACCCCCTGAAGCCGGACATCTCCCTTCGCGACGTCGTACCGGTTGGGGAGGAGGGTCAGGAATCTTTCAAGTGACACCTCCTTCTTTATCCCCAGGATGGAATCAAAGGGACCCGTCATCCCGACATCCGTTATATACGCGGTTCCGCGGGGGAGCACCCGTTCGTCCGCCGTCTGAACATGGGTATGCGTACCCAGGACAGCGCTAACCCGTCCATCAAGGAACCAGCCCAGCGCCTCCTTTTCGGATGTCGCTTCGGCATGTATGTCAACAATGATGATATCCGTCTTATCCTTCAGAGCATCTATCTCTCTCTCGGCGACACGGAAGGGACAGTCGAGGGGCCTCATAAAGACCCTCCCTTCGAGATTCAGCACGCCCAGAGATGTCCCCGAGCCGTTATGCACTATCACACTCCCCTTGCCCGGCGTCCCTGCGGGATAATTGGCCGGCCTTACGAGGGTCTCGTAGTCACCAATAAACTCCGCTGTCTCTTTCTTGTCCCATATATGGTTCCCCGAGGTCAGGATGTCTATATCACTGCTGTAAAGTTCATCAACGACCTTTCTGGTTACGCCGAACCCCCCAGCCGCGTTTTCACAATTCGCGATGACGATGTCTACTCCATAGTCCCCCACTATGCCGGGAAGGAGGATTTTTACCGCTATCCGCCCCGGTTTACCCACTATGTCTCCGACAAAAAGTACCTTCACGTTTCAGATCTTCCCGTCCTATTTTGCGAACTCGGACACACGCATCTCCCGTATGACCGTGACCTTTATCTGCCCAGGGTAGGTAAGCTCCGATTCTACCTTTTTTGCAATATCCCTGCAGAGCATGACGGCATCGCTGTCAGACACCTTTTCATTCTCCACGAGGATGCGTATCTCTCTCCCGGCCTGGATAGCATAACACTTATCGACACCACTGAAAGAGGTTGCTATTCCCTCCAGTTCGGTCAACCGTTTTACATAGGTCGCCAGCATCTCCCTGCGGGCGCCGGGTCTCGCGGCGGAAAGGGTGTCTGCCGCCTGTATCAGAACGCCCAGGACGGTATTGTCCCGTCCGTCATCATGGTGCTGCGCGATAGCCTGAACAATCCTCTCGGATTCCCCGAATTTTCTGGCATACTCCGCTCCGATGGCGGCATGCGGCCCCTCGATCTCATGATCGATGGCCTTCCCTATATCGTGTAGAAACCCGGCTCTTTTGGCATCCTTTACGTTCACCTTAAGCTCGGCGGCCATCATCCCCGCAAGGTGCGAGACCTCCATTGAATGCTCCAGAACATTCTGGGAAAAGCTCGTCCGGAATCTCAATCGCCCGACGAGGGTCAGCAGTTCGGGATGGACATCATGTACCCCTGCATCGAATGACATCCGTTCGCCGGTTTCACGAATCACCTTGTCAACCTCGGCCTGTGCCTTCTTGACTATCTCCTCTATCCTCCCCGGATGGATCCTCCCGTCATGTATCAGATTCTCCAAGGCCCTCTTTGCCACTTCCCGCCGCACGGGGTCAAAGCTCGAGATAACCACGGCCTCTGGTGTGTCGTCTATTATAAGGTCTGTCCCGGTAGCGGCCTCTATGGCCCGTATGTTCCTCCCCTCCCTGCCGATTATCCTCCCCTTCATCTCATCCGAGGGAAGATTGACCACCGACACGGTATGCTCCGCAACAAAGTCGGATGAATATCTCTGCACCGCAAAGGCCAGTATCTCGCTGGATTTCTTTTCCGCTTCCCGCTTTGTTTCTTCCTCTATCCTGCGTATGACACCCCCCGCTTCGTGCCGCGCATCATCCACCATCAGGTGGACAAGGGATTCCTTTGCCTCTTCTGACGAAATCCCGGCAATCTTTTCCAATTGTTCTCTCTGCTCTTCAATGATCTTGTCGATACTGTCATGCTTTTCGGTCAAGAGTGTCTCTTTACCGATGACGGCGGCTTCTCTTTTCTCTATGGTGGCTTCCCTCTGGGCAAACAGGTCCGTCTTCTTGTCCAGATTCGCTTCCTTCTGATAGATCCTTTCTTCTACCTTCTCAAGCTCCGCCCTTCTGTCTCTGGTCTCTCTCTCAAATTCATTTTTTGACTTGAGGAGATTATCCTTGGCCTGGAGAATAGCCTCTTTTTTTATATTCTCCGCCTCTTTCTTGGCCTCGCTGGTGATTCTCAATGACAGGTTTTCGGATGACTCCAGCAACCTCCCGGAGATGCTCTTTCTTGCGTAATATCCCAGCACCACGCCCAGTGCTGCAGAAACCAACACTACCAGTATTATAAAGCTGATATTTGACAAATTTTCTTACCTCCCCCCCATAATTATTTCGTAGGAACAGGAAACTTTCCATGTAGGAATGGGAGGGACAGGAAAACGACGCGGCGCATTCGAAGTGCAACCGCCGGAGACAGGGCCCGATACATCGTGCCCTTGGCCTTGAGAGAGATGAAACCGCTTCTGCCATGCTATCTCCCCCGCCTATGCCGTGACAACCACTTTTTTGAACCTTATAAAAAGTTAGCGCCCTGTTGCTGCTTCAGGCTTTCCACCCCATCCCTCGCGGGAGGGGGTGGACATGCACACCACGAACAAGGAAGGGCACCTAGTCATAAGGTGTTGGTTCAAAAAACTATAGGCCACCACGCACATTGCAGGGGATTACTGTACTTTCTTTGTCTATATAACCGATTAATTCCTCAATCCCACCTTCGAACCTGCTGCGCAGATCCTCTTTTTCTTCTTGTAATCCAAACAATTCTTCGGCAATATTTAAAGCAACCAAAATAGCAATATCTGAAGCTGTTGCATTCTCTGAGGTCTCTCCTGTTTCCTTAGCCCTCTCATTTATATATCTTACAATCCTATCTACATACTCATCCCCTTTATCGCTCAGGACAGAAAATTCCCGCCCCACCACCGTTATATCGAAACGCTTTTTCAACTGCGATTCCTCTATGTGTCACCTACGCCACTTCTATATCACGCAACATATCAAGGAGCACATCCACCTTGGTACGCACAGCATCCTCTTGCTCGTTTAAAACCCGTGCCTTGCTTTCTGCCTTCTCCAGCTGGGCATTTTTCTCTTCCAACAACCTTTCCAGTTCCTGGTTCCGATTCTTCAACGTGGAATACTCTTCTACAATTCCCCGTATCTTTCGCTCAAGCTCGCCAAACCTTTCTAACTCCACGTCCAGTCTCGACTCCTCTTCAGTAACACCCTATTTTGGTTTAATTATGCCAACTCGTCCGATAAAAGTCAAGACGCTATTTGGGGGTGGGCTCCCTTGTCAAAATAATACTTGACAGGTGCCCACTTGTGTACTACAAACGGCGGTCTTTCGCATCAAGATACGATTATGACCCCCCCGCGTAGCGAAGGGGGGTTATTTACTTGAGGCGACCATATCATTATTACCCATAGGAAAAACAGGCATGGATGGCAGAAAAGTAAGAAATATAGGGATCAGTGCGCATATCGACTCGGGCAAGACGACACTGACGGAAAGAATCCTCTTTTACACAAAGCGTATCCACGCAATTCATGACGTGAAGGGGAAGGACGGCGTCGGGGCAACCATGGATTCCATGGAGCTCGAGAAGGAACGCGGCATTACCATAGCCTCGGCGGCGACATTCTGCGAATGGCAGGGGCATGAGATCAACATCATCGACACCCCCGGACATGTTGACTTTACCGTAGAGGTTGAACGTTCTCTCCGGGTGCTCGATGGAGCCGTCCTCGTCCTGTGCGCGGTGGGTGGCGTTCAGTCACAGTCCATTACCGTCGACCAGCAAATGAAGCGCTATAAGGTTCCCTGCATCGCCTTTGTAAACAAGTGCGATCGGAGCGGCGCGGATCCTTCCCGTGTCATCGCTCAACTCAGAGCGAAACTGGGGCATAACGCCGTTGCCATGCAGATGCCTCTCGGACTCGAAAACAATTTTCAGGGGATTGTAGACCTGGTCACAATGAAGGCGGTCTATTTCGACGGCGAGAATGGCGAGGATGTTCGTATTGAGGGCATCCCGGACGCCCTGTTGCCCGAAGCCGTCGTGAAGAGGGAAGCGCTGATCGACGCCGCCTCGATGTTTTCGGACGAACTGACCGAGGCCATTCTCGAAGAGCGCGATATTCCCGAGGACCTTCTGATAAGCGCCCTGCGCAAAGGGACGCTCACACGGGAAATAACACTGGTGTTCATGGGATCGGCCTATAAGAACAAAGGCGTTCAGCCTATGCTCGACGCCGTGACGCAGCTGCTCCCCTGCCCCGCTGATATGAAAAACGAGGCCCTTGACCTGGCACACGATGAGAAGACTGTCATCCTCTCCTCCGATCCTAAAGCCCCCACGGTTGCGCTTGCATTCAAACTGGAAGACGGCACCTACGGTCAGCTTACCTACATCAGGGTATACCAGGGCTCGATCGGAAAAGGGGATACTATCGTCAACTCCCGCACGGAGAAGAAGGTCAAGGTTGGACGTGTTGTTCGCATGCACGCCGATCAGATGGAGGACCTCGATGCCATCCCGGCGGGATACATCGGGGCGCTTTTCGGTATTGACTGCGCATCGGGCGATACCTTTGCCTCACCGGGAATTACCTTGGCCATGAGTTCGATGTTCGTCGCTGAGCCGGTGATTTCGCTGTCCATCACCCCGAAGGACAACAAGGCGCAGATAAACATGTCCAAGGCTCTGAACCGCTTCACCAAAGAAGATCCAACCTTCAAGACCCACGTCGATGATGAAACGAAGGAAACGATTATTGAAGGCATGGGCGAGCTGCACCTGGAGATATACGTCGAACGAATGCGGCGTGAGTACGGAGCAGAAGTCGAGACCGGGAACCCCCGCGTCGCCTACCGCGAAACCATTACCCGGAAAGCGGAGTTCAACTACACGCACAAGAAGCAGACCGGAGGATCGGGGCAGTACGCCCGGGTCGCGGGATATATCGAGCCGATTACGGAAGTTGACTTCGAATTCGTTAACAAGGTTACGGGAGGGTCTATTCCCACACAGTTTATTGCTGCGTGCGAGAAGGGATTCCGTGCGTGTATGGCAAAGGGCCCCAAGCTGGAATTCCCGGTCACCGGCGTGCGGGTGGTTATTAATGATGGAGCGTCGCACAGCGTGGACTCCTCGGAGATGGCCTTTCAGTCGGGAGCACGCGGCGGGTTCCTGGAGGCCTACGCGAAGGCGGGAGTTGTCATCCATGAGCCGGTGATGAAGGTCGTCGTAGAGACACCGACCGAATTTCAAGGCCCCTGCATGGGACTTTTAAACCAGCGTCGCGGAATGATCGTCGGTTCACAGGACGACGGGCCCATGTGCGTGATTGAATCACAGGTACCGCTGGCGGAGATGTTCGGATTTTCAACGGTACTGAGATCGGCAACACAGGGACAGGCTCAGTTCACCATGGAGTTTGCGCTCTACAAACTTGTCCCCCAATCAATCGCAGAAGAACTGGTTGAAACGGCAGCAAAGGCAAAGAAGGGCAAGTAAAAGACTGAAGCCCCTGTCAGCATTGAACATAAAGGAGCATTAAAATGGTAAAAAGCGATCTTATCACCAGGCATCCCTTTGGGCTCCAGGGGGATGAATCGGATATCATTTCAGAGGGTGAGTTCGGAGCTGTTCTTTCACGGGCCGGCGTCGGCAAGACCGCCCTTCTGGTACAGCTTGCCCTGAACGCCATGCTGAGGGGTAAAAACGTTCTGCATATCAGCCTGAACGATCCTGTCGATAAAATCACCCTGTGGTATAAAGAGTTATTCCACCATCTCACACAGCGGGATACCGTCGAGCAGGGCGGGCCGCTCTGGGAATCTCTGCTGCCGCACCGGTTTATCATGACCTTCAAGATCGCGGCCTTCAGCGTACCGAAGCTCAGGGAACGGCTCGCGGATCTTGCGGAGCAGAACATCTTTAACCCCGACGTGGTTATTATCGACGGGCTCAGGTTCAACGAATCGATACGGGAATGCCTCACGGATCTGAAGACCCTTGCCGTGGAGCAGTCACTGCACGTATGGTTCAGCGTGCACACCCACCGAAATGAAGAAGAACCCTATCCTCTGCTGGGTCTCGAGGATCTGTTTGACGTCGCCCTCCAGCTCCAGCCGGAGGGAACGGACATACGGATACTGCCGTTGAAGGGACCGGAAGACGCGGTCTCCGGCCTGTCGAAACTGGCCCTGGACGCATCCAGCATGCTGATAAAGTAGAGTTATTAATCTCAGTGGGAATCCCCCGCCCGTAAGGGCCTGGAGAATCAATAGAATCAAGGATTCCTCAAAGTGTCATGGGTGCCGACCCGGCGCAAGACATAAACGTCGCCTTCAATCTGAAAGGTAAAGCGATGGGAAGCCGTGGCCCTGCCTTCCCAAATATTCTTGGGATCATTCATCTTTTTGATATTCAGCGACGGGTGCCGCTGGTTAGACAAAAGCAGCTCTAGCTGCTTGTCAACGGCTTCCTGCAACTCAGGGGAAAGTTTGCGATAATCCCGGATGAAGGTTTTCGTGAAAGATATCTTCATACCTTAGCAGACTTCACGGCGGCAAGGCCGTCGGTGAGGTTATCAAAGGGTCCCAAAACGTTGCCCTTGGCAATATCTTTGTCTGCTTCGGCTTCGCCCTTCTGCCATTCCTTGGTATAGAAATAAGCTTGGTCCGGGTGCACTACTTTGACCGGCCTCAACACAAGCCCGCCGTCCTGTCTGTCGATCTCCATGTAGTCGCCGACGGAAACATTCAAATCCTTGCGCAAGCTGTTAGGCAACGTAATCTGATAATTCTGCTTTACTTTGATCAGGGGCATTTCTTTCACCTCTTGTTTGTTGTATATATCTCTTAAAGTTTAAATTTTATAAATTTATAGTTTAACAATACTCTGACTCAGGCATTTGTCAAGCTATTTTTAGCTGTAGTGTCAGTAACAAATGATATGTCCGGTTTATAGCACATAAACTGTCCGGTTTGATAGTGTCACCGATGGAGGTGACGGATGAGACGGACGGAGATACGACAGGAGAACCGGAAGATGCGATTTGAAGAGGTATATTTGGGA